>JALSHM010000050.1 GCA_026982235.1 Robiginitomaculum sp.
TTTATGTTCCAAGGGGATAGAAATATCGACCTTGAGCTTTATGGCTGATGTCTTGACAGAAGTATTACCGCAGACAATCCCCGCCGTATTGTCCGGCCCCAGCTTTGCGATTGATGTAGCGAACGGCCTGCCGACGGCGGTGACCTTGGCGGTTGCAGACCAAACCATTGGCGAAGGTCTAGCCAAAGCCATCGCCGCACCAACTTTCCGACCATATCTCAGCACGGATGTGCTGGGCGCAGAGATTGGCGGCGCAGTTAAAAACGTGCTGGCCATAGCGTGCGGCATGGTGCTGGGCAAAGGCTTGGGGCGGTCGGCCCATGCAGCGCTTATCACACGCGGCTTTGCCGAAATGACCAGGCTTGGTGCGGCGCTTGGAGCGCGTCCTGAAACCCTAACCGGCATGTGCGGGTTGGGCGATTTGGTGCTGACCTGTTCCAGCGAGCAATCCCGCAATATGTCCGCAGGCATGGCATTGGGCGCAGGGCAAAGCCTAGACGATATTATGTCCGCCCGCACGGCCGTCACCGAAGGTGTCGCTACCGCCCCCGCCCTAAAACGCCTCGCCGCCAAAGCAGGGGTAGAAATGCCAATCTGCGAAGCCGTGGCAAATATCTTAGACGGCAGCGCCGAACTAGATGCAGAGATCAAAGCACTCTTGAACCGGGCGTATAAGGTTGAGGTTTAATATTTAAACCCGTTATCCATAGCCTGTTTGCGCACTGCGGTGACCATGACATTATCTAGGGTTTTTGTGGCTGACATTTGTTTGCGTTTTTCGGCAACGAACTCTCGTTGTTTTTTGCCCAGCTCTGCGATTTGCTTTTGAATTTCCGCGCGCTCAGTCTGTTTGGCCTCGATAAAGGCTTTGCGCTCGGCGGCAGATTTACCTTTTAGCTCGGCTGGTAATTTATCTTCTGCCATTTCCATGACCGCCTGTTTGTCTTTTTTGTAGGCGTCGATTAAATCCCAGCTTTCATTTGAATAGCCTGATTTTGATTTGGAATAGAGACGGCTTATTTCGGCGCCTTTATTCATAGAACTGGCATTGCTGTCTTGGACGGCTTGCCTAGTTTTATACTGTATACCTTTGGCGCCATACCCATAATAAGTGTCATTTAGTTTTTTGTTGAGCTCCAGCAATGTATCGTCCCAAGGCGACGGCACATGCACATATTTTTCGTCTTGGTTAATGGTCATATAAAGCCCACCCGCACAATCCGCCGCGTCTTTCCAGCCTGTGCGTCTGCCCGTATCTGCATCACCGCAGTGAATAGTGTCGATAATAACACCTCTTCGTTTTGCCCGCGCGCAGGCGCTTTGCCAAGTGACGGAGCCTTGGGTGAACGGCTCATTACCAGCGATTATAATCAGCTTCATATCGCCTTTGCGGCCAGACCATTCAAGCTCGTCCAGTGACTTGGTCAAAACCTGGCCCGCATATTCCTGCCCACCATTGGTCGATAGGGCAAACAGTTTTTCCGAGACATCATCAAGGTCTGTGGTCAAAGATAAGACTTGGCGGATATAGCCCTTGGAGACGGAAATATTACTATTACCATATTCATATAGTGCCAGTTCTATGATTGGTGTTTGGCCGTTCTTTTTACCCTCGCCCAGTTCATTGACCAAAGTCCAAAGCTGGGATTTGGCCTGCGCGATAAGCCCGTCCATAGAGTTTGATGTATCGAGTAAGAGCGCGATTTGGATGCGCGGCTGGACGGCAATTTTCTCTTGCACGAGCGCTTCGTCCACATTGGTTATTTGTGCGCTGGCGGGCATGGTCAAAACTGAACACGCCAATACGGAAGAAAGAAGAAGACGGGAGAAAGCCATAATATGCCCTTTATATGATTATTGTTACGCTATTTCGTATAGTGGCGAACGTGGCGAAACTGTGACGGGCAGATTACAATACAGTTAGATTGGGTATCATAGTTTACCAGGATTCTCTGATGGCAGAGGAACAAGGTGAGAAAGTAGTTGTTTTAGGAGGGCTACACAAAAACCGCCCCGTGCTTGACACGGAGCGGTTTGTTTTTCTTTTGGTAATTTTGAGCTTGTCATGGCGACTTCTCAAATTTTTCTTTTTGAAAAATCTTCGAAGAAACTCGAGAGGGGGTCATTTGACCCCCTAATTTAGTGCGAGAGCACTAAATCTCTCGTTTACATCATGCCGCCCATACCGCCCATGCCGCCCATACCACCTGGCATACCGCCCATTCCGGCGTCGCCGTCTTTGGCTGGGGCGTCGCAGATTGCGACTTCGGTTGTCAAGATGATACCCGCAACAGATGCCGCATCTTCTAGGGCTGTGCGTACAACCTTGACCGGGTCGATAATCCCGGCTTTGACCATGTCGACATATTTTTCGTTTTGGGCATCAAAGCCGTAATTAGCTTTGTTCTCCGCAATGATATTGCCAACAACAACCGCACCTTCAACGCCGGCATTGCTCGCGATTTGGAAGGCTGGATAGGTGAGAGCCGCTTTGACAATTTCAATGCCGGCTTGCTCATCATCATTGGCGCCTTTGACATCAATGAAGCGCGAAGCCCGCAACAGAGCCGTACCACCGCCCGGCACAATGCCTTCTTCTACGGCAGCGCGGGTCGCATTGAGCGCATCATCAACGCGGTCTTTGCGTTCTTTCACTTCGATCTCGGTGGAACCACCTACGCGGATAACGGCAACACCGCCAGACAATTTGGCTAGGCGCTCTTGCAGTTTTTCTTTGTCATAGTCAGAAGATGTATCTTCGGCCTGTTTGCGGATTTGTGCAACGCGGGCTTTGATGTCTTTCTTCTTACCATTGCCGTCAACAACAGTTGTATCGTCTTTGGTGATGGTGACATGTTTGGCCGTGCCGAGCATATTCAAGGTCACTGTTTCCAGCTTGATGCCCAAGTCTTCGGAAATAACCGTACCGCCTGTAAGCACCGCCAGATCTTCGAGCATGGCTTTACGGCGATCGCCAAAACCAGGGGCTTTGACCGCCGCAATTTTCAGGCCGCCGCGCAATTTATTGACCACGAGTGTGGCAAGGGCTTCGCCTTCAATGTCTTCGGCGATAATCAATAATGGCTTGCCGGATTGGGCAACAGCTTCAAGGATTGGCAACATTGGCTGCAATGATGTCAGCTTACCTTCGTTGAGCAAAATGAACGGGTCGTCCATTTCTGTGCGCATTTTGTCCGCATCGGTGATGAAATAAGGGGACAGATAACCACGGTCAAACTGCATGCCTTCAACAACATCCAATTCTGTGTCGGCGGTTTTGCCTTCTTCAACTGTGATAACACCTTCATTGCCAACTTTGCCCATAGCTTCAGCAATCATTTCGCCGATAGAGGCTTCGCCGTTAGCGGAGATCGTGCCAACCTGAGCGATCTCGGCAGAGGATTTAATCTTTTTGGCCTTATTCATCAGATCGCCAACAACTTCTTTGGAAGCTTTGTCGATACCGCGTTTAAGGTCCATCGGGTTCATGCCAGCCGCTACGCGCTTGAGGCCTTCGCGGACAATAGCTTGTGCCAGAACCGTCGCAGTCGTCGTACCGTCACCAGCAACATCATTGGTGTTATTGGCAACTTCGCGCAACATTTGTGCGCCGAGATTTTCGAACTTATCTTCAAGCTCAATCTCTTTAGCAACGCTAACACCGTCTTTGGTTGAGCGCGGAGCGCCGAAAGATTTTTCAATTACCACATTGCGACCTTTTGGGCCGAGGGTGGTTTTTACTGCATTTGCAAGGATGTCTACGCCGCGCAACATTTTGTCGCGTGCGTCTGTTCCAAATTTGACGTCTTTAGCCGCCATAATAATTCTCCATTTTTAAACTAAAAATACCTGCATATGCAGGCATGAGTAGGTTCTTAGGATTAACCCAAAACACCCATAATATCTGATTCTTTCATGATCAAAAGCTCGTCGCCATTGATTGTGACTTCGGTGCCGCCCCATTTGCCGAACAAGACACGGTCGCCTTTTTTAACATCGAGGGCAACGAATTTACCGTTTTCATCACGAACGCCAGGGCCAACTGCCACAACTTTGCCTTCGGATGGTTTTTCTTTGGCTGTATCGGGAATAATAATCCCGCCAGCAGTTTTGGTTTCTTCTGCCACGCGCTTTACCAGCACACGGTCATGTAGAGGACGAAATTTCATCTATATTCTCTCTGTTTAGGTTGAACTTCCAGTCCGGATCTGAGTTTAGCACTCAACCCTCCCGACTGCTAATACAGGGGAGATAAGGACGCAGGCGAACGGAGTCAAGGTTTTGGCGCGAGAAAATTTGTGTGCTAGCTACAGAAAAATTTCCGCGCAACATTGACAAGTGACACGTGTCGCGATATAATTGTATTCGTTATGAGATAGGCAAGGATCTAGATGAAAATAATTAGCGTTAAATCCAAAGCGCTTAAAATGCTGATTGAACGTAATGATACACGGTTGATACCCAGCAAATATGTTCGCAAAGTGAGGGCGGTGCTTGATGTTCTGGTTGATGCGGAAGACATTGGCGATGTGCTTGCTTATCCATATGGGCGCCCACACCAGCTTAAGGGCGACCGCGCAGGAACTTTTGCAATCTCGGTTTATGCCAACTGGCGCATCACATTTTTCTATGATGAAACCGAACACACTATACACATTTTAGATTTTGAAGATTACCACTAAAAAAGGGAAAGAAAAATGGCAATTAAAGTAGAAATGGCACCAAGTCACCCCGGAAATGTCATAAAAACACTTATACTTCCTGAGGATATGACAATAACCAAGGCTGCAAAACTTCTAAAAGTTTCAAGACAGTCCCTAGATGCGCTTGTCAATGAGCGCCGTTCTATTTCACCTGAAATGGCGTTGAGAATAGAAGCTGTATTTGGCGGTAAGGCTCAAATGCTCGTCAGTTTACAAAAGCGGTTTGACCTCTATAAAGCTCGGCAAGACCCAAATATCACCAAGGGGCTAAAGCCGCACAGCACACATCCGTCCCTGACAAAAACAAAAGCGGCTTAGGGTTTTTCTTTACGATACTTGGCCAATTTCTTTTCTGCCGCATCTTCTCGCACCAATTGCGCCAGTTCCTTGGTGACTACGCGTCGTCCAACGAGCCAGAATGATGTGCCTGCAAGTTTGAAAAATTGAATGCTATTCAAATAATAACAGGGTGGATGCAAGGAAAAATTAATACCCCCGCCAAGCATCTTTCTCGTGCTTGATGCGCCAGCCGGGCATCACGTATATGGCATCAAATCTGATGTCTTTGTCCTCTAGCTGGGGGCGCTGGGCTTGGTAATAATAGGCGGCTTCTTGTATGCGGGTAAGGTTGGCATGATGCAGGGCGTCTTTGGCTTCGCCCAAGGTTGGTCTTTGCTTAACCTCGACGATGGCCAGGATTCTGCCTTTCAAGGCGATGATGTCGATTTCGCCGTGGGGGGTTTGTTTGCGCATATCTAGGATTTTATAGCCCTTAAGGCGCAAGAGCCAAGCGGCAAGCGTTTCGGCGCGCCGCCCTCT
>JALSHM010000051.1 GCA_026982235.1 Robiginitomaculum sp.
TGGTGGTGGCGCTTCAGATGTCACGATTACATCTACGGGTACTGTAACTGTAACGACGGGCAGTGCCGTAACAATTGATTCCGATAATGATGTGATCAATGATGGCACGATTAGTACCACGGACGCGGACGACACAACCGGAGTGCTTATTTCCGGTGTAACAGGAAATCTCACCAATAATGGCACGATTAGCCTTACAGGCGCGACGCCTACGGACGGTATCACGCCCACGAGCGACATTACCACAGGTGCTGGCCGCACCGGAATTTTAATCTCTGGCGCAACCCCCTTTACTGGCAATGTGACGAATACGGGCACAATTACCGTTAATGGTCAAAATTCCAGAGGCATACAATTAGCGAATATGTCGACCATGACCGGAGATATCCAACAAAACGGTGGCATGACAGTATTTGGTGCCAATAGTATTGGCGTGAATATTGCGGGCGACCTGAATGGCGACCTAACTGTTGATGGCGCAATTACCGCAATTGGCGAAAACAGCCAAGGCGTCAATATTACAGGCGACGTTTCGGGTGGTATTTCAGTCGACAACGCGATAACCACAAGCGGTTTTGTCTCCTCTGCAGGCGCGATCGTTACCATAAGGCCAAATGCGGATGGTCGCACCATACTCGCGGACACAGGTAATTTACGCCAAGCGGGATCTGCCATGGAAATCAACGGCAATATAGGCGGCGGTATTATTTTTGCGGAAGTCCGAGATACGGAGACCGACGCGCTTATTAGTTCTGGTAGTGTCAATATGGTAGGTAGCGCACCAGCTATTTTAATAGCCGGAAACGGCACGCCAATTGCTATAGGACTTGTCGCACAAATTACAGACCCCACTGATGAAAACTACGATGCTGAACTTCAATATGCCTTTGTAAACCAAGGCACTTTGTCTAGTGACGGTTTTTTGGATGATGTGGATGCGACGGTATTTTCTCTAAATGATGCGCAATTAAGTGGCGGTCTCAACAACTCCGGAACTATGCGCTCAACGGTTTATCGTAGCGGCATTGACCCGGAAGGCAATCCATTTACCCCCGATTCCCATGCCCGTGTACTGGTTATCGGCGGCGGCGGTATAGCGGAACGCATTAACAATTCAGGGACTATTTTGGCACGTGGTTTTGAAGCAGTCGATTCTGCATTCGCTGACCCAGACAATGTATTTGCACCCAATATGATATATGCAACTGCAGTCGACATTCTTGCTGGCGGTTCAATGGAAAATTTATCCAATATCGGAAATATAACAGCCGTGATAACTGCTCGTAACGGAGAGGCCGTTGCTATCCGTGATGCATCAGGTACATTTATCGAGCTTAACAATAGTGGTACTATCTCGGCTTTGGGTGTTAATTCTGACCTTTCCGGGGATACAACACCTAATTTCAACCTCATTGCCATTGATGTGTCTGCCAATACGACCGGGTTTACCCTTAATCAAACCATATTTACGGATCCTGACACGGGGACAGACACTGCGCCAGCCATAGCAGGTGATATTTTTCTCGGTAGTGGTGATGACACTCTAAACATTGCGGGCGGCACAGTTGACAGCAATATCAGCTTTGGTGATGGTGCCGATAGATTACTAGTGTCCGGCGGCTCGTCCGTTACGGGCTCAATAAATGATAGCGACGGACAACTTGAGATCCTGGTCACAGGTGGCAGCTCTTTGACCATCAATACTGCGGACGATTTCAACATTAGCACAGCCACATTCGATAACACATCTACTTATGCACCATTTATTGACCCGC
>JALSHM010000052.1 GCA_026982235.1 Robiginitomaculum sp.
AATCAGGTGAAGCTTCTATCATGATTGCTTCAGGTGATGTGACCTTTGAAGACGGCGCAAGAATTGACCCGCGCTTGGCGACCGTTTTGGTTGATCCGTCCACATCTTTTACAATCATCCAAGCGGGGAATTTAATAACAAGTGCGGCCTTTGGCGACATACGCGGTGAAAATTCGCCTTTCTTATATGATACTGTCCTAACCCGTGATCCATTGAACAACAATACATTGATTTTGACATTGCAATTACGTGATACCGCACAGCTTGGTTTGGATACAGCACAAGCTGCTATGTTTGATGCTACCTTTGAAGCTCTACAAAACTCAGACGCCCTAGGGAATGCATTTGTCGGTATCACAGATCAAGAAAGCTTCACCGCCGCTTACAATCAACTCATGCCAGAATTTTCAGCCGCAGCAGCCCAATTTGTTATGGCAAATATAGACGGAGCCACAGGGGCTGTTGGCTCTCATCTCAACAACGCACGACGCTCTCAGGAGAAACCAGGCGGGTTATGGTTAGAACAATTTGCATTTTATGCGGATAAAAGCATTGTTAACTTGTCCGAACAATACCGTGGATTTGGTTTTGGGATAACGGGTGGGTTTGACACGGCATTTGGTCCGTTCCATAATATAGGTGTTAATTTGGGCTTTGCGACCACAGAGGTTGAAGACGTATTAGGTGTTGATGAACCATTAGATGTACTAACCTTGCAAGCCGGCCTTTACGGGGGCATGGAGTTCGGCGCGTTAAGTGTCGATCTATATGCTGGCGGTGGCTATAATGATATAGAATCCAACCGGATTGTTTCCATCGGCAACTTTAGCGAAACAGCCAGTGCAGATCGCTCGGGCTATCATCTTAATGGATCTGCTTCGGCGGGGTATAATATTAAATTCGGCAAATTTTTCATGCGCCCATCGGCAACGGTTTCTTATCTCAACATGAATGAGAATGCCTTTGTTGAAACAGGTGGAGCGGCGATTATCCAAGCGATTGATGCCCGACAAGTCGATGTGGGCACGGCAACGGGCCTTTTGGAGTTTGGCGCCAGATTTGATCGTGACCGCTCTTGGCTATCACCGTCTATTCGTTTTGGTTATCGTAATGACTTCATCAATGGCGGCATTGTAACCTCAGGCACATTTGTCAATGGCTCCACTCCAATCCTACTCATGTCCGACGGTCTACCCAGTGAAGGGCTAATATTCGGTTTGTCCTTCGCATCTGGTAGCGATTTCGCCTCCTTCTCATTTGACTATGATACCGACATTAGAAGCGGCTATATTCGCCATACAGCAAGAATTGTTCTGCGCTTAATCTTCTAATTATTTTGGCTCGGTTAATCGTTTTTCACTAAAATTTTTCTAGTATTTTTAGTGCATTTCGGACAGGGTAATTTATGGCTGAACCGAATCAGATAGGCTTCCATAAGGATTAACTGTGAGTAATTATTCCGCAAAAGACATTACCGTTCTTAAAGGCTTGGAACCTGTGCGCCTGCGTCCTGGCATGTATATTGGCGGTACGGATGCCCGCGCCCTGCACCACCTATTTGCTGAAGTTATCGACAATTCCATGGACGAAGCCGTAGCAGGTCACGCCACCCGTATCGAGGTCGAACTGGACAATAGGGGTTATCTATCTGTAACTGATAACGGGCGTGGTATTCCTATTGACCCCCACCCGGAATATAAAAACAAATCAGCCCTCGAAGTGATTATGACGGAGCTACATTCCGGTGGTAAATTTGACAATGGTGCCTATGAAACCTCAGGCGGCCTACACGGGGTTGGCGTTTCCGTTGTGAATGCGCTCTCAGATCATATGATTGTCGAAGTGGCGCGGAACAAGAAGCTATATCGCCAAAGTTTTAAGCGCGGCAAGCCTATTGGCAAATTAGAGCATTTAGGTGATATAACCAACAGGCGCGGCACCAAAATATCGTTTCATCCTGACGAAGAAATTTTTGGTATGAAAACCAAGTTCTCCCCTGCTCGCCTGTTTCGCATGGCACGGGCCAAGGCCTATCTCCAACCTGGCGTAGAAATCCGCTGGAAGTGTGCGCCTGAATTGGTGGCAAATTTAGAAACCATCCCCGCAGAAGCCATATTCCTATTTCCGGGCGGTCTAGCCGATTTTCTCAAAGAAACTCTAGGCAATAAAGTTACCGTCACACCGGAAATTTTTCGCGGCAAGAGTAAAGCTGAAAAAGGCCATGGCCGGGTCGAATGGGCGGTTAGCTGGTCTCCCCAAGGCTTTGGCGACGCCGACAGTTTCGTCCGTTCTTATTGTAACACCGTGCCAACCCCGGGCGGCGGCACTCACGAAGCAGGTCTGCGTGCAGCATTAACCAAAGGCCTGCGCGCTTATGCTGACATTTCCGGTATGTCCAAAAAGGCTGCGGCCATTACGCCTGATGATGTAATGAATTCTACGGGCGCGCTTATATCCGTATTCCTGTCTAATCCTGAATTTCAAGGCCAAACCAAAGATAGGTTATCCAATACCGAGGCCGCGCGTATAGTTGAAAATGCTGTGCGTGACCCATTCGATCATTGGCTGGCAGGTTCGCCTAAAGATGCTACGAAATTACTTGAATATGTCATAGAGCAAGCCAATGACCGTATGCGACGCCGCAAAGCACGCGATGTCAAACGCAAGGCCGCAACCCGCAAATTGCGGCTACCCGGCAAGCTGGCCGATTGCTCTAACAAATCGGCGGAAAACACCGAAATTTTTATCGTTGAGGGCGAAAGTGCGGGTGGCTCGGCCAAGCAAGGCCGTGACCGCAAGACCCAAGCTATTTTGCCTCTAAAAGGTAAAATCCTGAATGTGGAGAGCGCGAGCCTTGCAAAAATTCAAGCCAATAAAGAGATAAATGACCTTTCTACGGCGCTCGGTGTCGGTATTGGCAAGAAATTTAATCCAGACGATTTACGTTATGAACGTGTCATTATCATGACGGACGCCGATGTTGATGGCGCCCATATTGCTGCTTTGCTGATTACTTTTTTCTATCGTTATATGCCGACCCTGATTGATGAGGGGCGCCTCTATATGGCTATGCCGCCACTTTTCCGAATTAGCCAAGGTAGCAAGTCTATGTATGCTAATGACGAGTTCCACAAAGACCATTTAATCGAAACCGAATTTAAAGGTCGCGGAAAAATTGAAATCGGGCGGTTCAAAGGTCTCGGTGAAATGATGCCAGCCCAGCTAAAAGTCACAACCATGGATCCAAAAACCCGCACCCTCGCCCGCATAACTATCGACCCGGACAATTTACCCACAACCGAAGCCCTCGTGCAAACCCTCATGGGTAAAAGCGCAGATCTTCGCTATCAATACATTCAAGACAACGCTAAATTTGTGGAAGATTTAGCCGTTTAAAGCTTTGTCAGCTTTGTAAATTTACCAATTATCAATACTGCCCCCATAGGTTGTAATCTGTGGAGGCAATTATGGTTCAAGATTCAATGTTCAAAACGCAATTAAACACCCCGGCTATGCCGTTGCGTATTTTATTGGCTGACGACCACTTTGCGAGCAGGTTATTATCGCAAAGTTTGTTACAAAGAGAGGGTCATGAAGTTTCACTAGTAGAGAACGGGAAACAGGCCGTGCAAGCATGTGAGAATAAAGTATTTGACCTGATATTGCTCGACATCCAAATGCCAATAATGGATGGGTTCGAAGCCCTAAAATGGATTAAAACCATGAGTAACGGCAA
>JALSHM010000053.1 GCA_026982235.1 Robiginitomaculum sp.
GGCTATAGCCTAATTGGCTAGCTATTTGGAGGAAGGGTATATTATCCGCCATCAATTCAGCGCATATTTTTTGGCGCGTTTGCTCTAAAACTTGCCTAAAATTGGTCTTTTCTTCCATAAGACCTCTGCGTAAACTGCGGGGGCTAACCCCTAAATACTTGGCGGTCTGTTGCAGGTTTGGCACTATATTTGACACTTCAATATACAATATATCTGCCACTTGCTCTCGTATTGGTTTTAGCTGTTGTAAGCGCTCTAGGGCGACATCTAGACGCCCACAAATTTCTGACAAGGTTTTTTTATTGGCTTGGGGCAATGGCGCATCAAGTGCGTCAACGTCAATCAGCATAGCATTTTCGCGCTGGCTAAACAGAACGGGACAATCAAAAATTTCGATATATTTATCTGCATATGCGGGCTTGGCATGCTGCAAATGCACAGCATTTATTTTTTTATCTTGCACCCAAGATAACCACCTACCGAATATAGCATGGCCAGCCATCACCACATCGGTGACCATACGTCCGTATTCAGCATCTTCATAATGAGGCTCCCAAACCAATCGGGCTTCCTCACCAATGATTTTCAAATTGGATCGCCCTAATTGTTGGGTCAATATCTGATAGCGACGGTTTATTTCTATCACTTGCCGGAGCGTACTACAGCACATAATTGCACTACCCAGCTCATTCAGGGATTCTGGACGTAGACTAAGCCCACATAGTAATCCAATTTCAGGCCTGTTTGTGTGTTTTGCAGTATGTGCTAGAATAGGAAAAATCAAATCAATGGAAAACCGCTTCTCAGCTGAAGTTTTATTTTTGTCATATAAAGATTTACCAGCGCCTGGCATAAGCCTGAGCAAATCCATTTTATTTGCACCTTGCTGGACACAGGCGTCTATATAAGAAATGAGATAACTTGCCGATACCGTTTTCATAGGGCTACCACATTCTCCAAATCACGCCCCAGTGCAAAAAAGTACAAAAAAGTACAAAAAAGTGCAACCAAATGACCGCCAAACAATCACTTAAACTGCGCATTTACCAGTATTTGGCCTAAATTGTACATATTTTTGGCCTGAACTGTCAAGACACCTGTTTTTAAACCTGATAAATAGATTTTGTGGGCGCGATAAAATAATATAGTGCTTAAGGCAAAGAAAAACCGCCTGCAACGGGGCGCGAAGCAGACGGCCTTTATGATCTCTTAAAAGAGACGACCATTATCTAGGATAAGTGTGCCTACATATCAAGCCCCTAAAAGCACTTTTTTGCAATTATATTAGCTTTCCCTAATATTATTACAGTAATTTAATCTATTTTTTAATGACACCCATAATCCGTGCTTGCTGATAGATTCGAATTACCCATTTTAATATCTTTGGCGTCATGCAATTATAAGCCAGAACTTTCCATCTGCATTAAGCTAAATCTATTTAGCTTACTTGACAATCGCGTTCAATTAAGCTAAATCGATTTATCCTAACTGCTTTTATGGAGAAATAAGCTAAGCGCAAATAGTTTAATGGAAATGCTAGAAATTTCAGAAAATGATCTCTTAAACCGAATGCGTCGCGATAATCCATGGTGGACGAAAGACGGTCGCCCTAACCCAGTTAAAAGTTTCCCAAAAAGGGATTTCTTCGCAGCGTTTTTTCATTTAGTGCGACAAAAAGACATTCGCCGGGCGGTTGTATTGATGGGGCCCCGCCAAGTGGGCAAAACGGTAATGGCACAACAGGCTATTTTGGAATTGCTCAAGGGGGGTATCGCGCAAAATCACATTTTATTTGCATCCCTAGACACCCCTTTATTGATTGGTCAACCGCTTGAAAAATTGTTGCGGCTATATCTTGAAAATTTTGGCGATGAAAAAAACGGCGGTTATGTCTTTTTCGACGAAATTCAGTATCTCAAAGACTGGGAAATACATTTGAAATCCCTAGTCGACAGCTACCCCAATATCAAGTTCATCGTCACGGGGTCAGCTGCAGCAGTTCTCAAACGCAAAAGCCAAGAATCAGGCGCAGGGCGTTTCACAGACTTTATATTGCCACCTCTGACGTTTCGAGAGTTTTTACGGTTTCAGGATATCAAATTTGATATTCCCATCGCCGCATTAAATGCGGCCTTTATGGATTATCTAGCTTATGGTGGCTATCCGGAAATCGTATTGTCGGAAACATTGCGACAGGATGCTGACAGGTATTTGAAATCCGATATTATAGACAAAGTGTTATTGCGCGACCTACCAAGCTTGTACGGTATTACAGACGTGCAGGAAATGCACAGGCTATTTTCGACATTGGTATATAATACCGGGCAGGAAGTATCACTGGAATCGCTGTCAAAAAATTCTGGTGTGAGTAAAGCGACACTTAAAAAATATATAGAGTATTTTGAAGGTGCATTTCTTATCAATAGATTAGACCGGATAGACAATAACGCCAAAAATTTCAAACGTGCCCGTACTTTTAAAATATATGCAACCAACCCAGCCATGCATTCCGCCCTGTTCGGTGCCCCCGAACCGGATGACCCAAAAATGGGAGCCTTAGTAGAAACCGCTCTATTGTCGTTATTTTTACGGATTCCCTCAACATTGGATTATAAATATGCAAGGTGGAAAGGCGGTGAAGTTGATTTTGTTGTCCTTAACCGAAGTATGCAAAAACCAATTCAGGCACATGAGGTCAAGTGGTCAGATAGGGTAAAAAACAATTTGAGAGAAGCAGATAATTTAGTGGAATTTGTAAAAACTCATAATTTACAACCCCCCACATACTCAATAACTACCAGAACATATTCTGGGAAAATCAACTATAGAGGTATTGAATTAGCTTGTATACCAAGCGCAAGAGCGTGCCTAATTCTGAGTGAAGCGGAACTTGACGATATGAAAAATGATATACAAGCCCCTAACCAGTTTGACCTCCCTCTCGCTTAATCATTCCTCCCGGCTTTTGCATTCCTTGCTTTTAGCAATCTGAGCCTAAGCGCGTTGATTTTGATGAAACCGCCTGCGTCTGCTTGGTCGTAGACGTCATCCTCTTCAAAGGTGACGTGTTCTTGGGAATAGAGTGAATAGGGTGATGTGCGACCGACAATATCGCAATTACCCTTATAGAGTTTAAGGCGCACTGTGCCTGTGACCATTTCTTGGGATTTGTCGACGGCCGCCTGTATCATTTCGCGCTCAGGCGCATACCAATAGCCGTTATAAATCAGCTCGGCATATTTCGGCATCAACTCGTCCTTGAGATGCATAGCCCCTTTATCCATGGTAATTTGCTCAATGCCCCGGTGTGCCATCAGCAATATTGTGCCGCCTGGCGTCTCGTAAATCCCGCGTGATTTCATACCGACAAAACGGTTTTCCAAAAGATCCAGCCGACCAATACCATTGGCACCGCCAAGTTCATTAAGCTTGGTCAGCAGGGTCGCCGGTGACATTTGGACAC
>JALSHM010000054.1 GCA_026982235.1 Robiginitomaculum sp.
AACTGTTCCTCAACCCCCAAAGACCAAGTGTGCAATAATGGCTTGGTGGCGGCATCTGTATCAAAATACCCGGCTTCACGCCAAAATACGATATTGGACAAAGAGATAAGCGCAAAGAAACTTACCATGCCGAGACGTTGTATTTGTTCGGGCGAAAACAGGATTGCCGTCACCACCAACGTGCCAGCTAGGGTGACAAATAAGGCCGGGAACAATCTGCGGATCCGGCGTAAATAAAATGTTTTAAACGAAAACGTCCCGCCGTCCGTTTGCCCCATAACAAGCTTAGTGATTAAATAGCCGCTAATGACAAAGAAAATATCCACACCAATAAATCCGCCCGTGAAGGGGGGTATTTTGAAATGGTAAAAAACCACGGCCAGCACGGCGATGGCGCGTAAGCCGTCTATGTCGGGGCGATATTTCAACGTAGTGGATTGCATAACTGCCAAGATTTATTTCTGGTCACAATGCCAATTATTTCCAAGGCTTCAAGGGGGAAATGATTAAGGGGTTAGAAAATTCCTTGCAATATGTGCATTTGTGTGCATATATACGCATATGAACAATGAAAAACGAAATTTATCACCTGAACATATGGATTTGGCGCAGACGGCCTTGGATGTGTTTGATACAAAATTCTTCAAAGCCTTGTGCGAGCCGACGCGCGTGGAGATTATTCGCAAATTGGTTCTGCTCGGGGGCTGTGATGTGGGCACTATAGCCGAAGGATTGGCGCAAGACCGATCCGTAATCTCGCGGCATTTGGCCGTGCTGGAACGGGCAGGCATTTGCCAGACCCGCAAAATAGGTAGGCGGGTCTTTTATGATCTGGACGGTCCGCACAATGTGGCAAAGGTCGCGACAATATTAGAAGCCATAAAACCTATGGCATATCTATGCAAACCATTCGAAGAGATTTCAGGACATGATAAACATCAAGAAAAAGGATCAAGAAAAGGGGTTGCATAATGGCAGGTGTATTTACTGGTATTGACGAAAACGGGAATGAAATTGTCTATAAGGACAAAAAGCGACATCTTTGGTGGTTGGGCTATGTCGGGGTTTTTGTATATTTAGGGACATTTTGGGGATATTTTGCGCTTGGCAAGAACCCGCTTATCTTATGGATTCCGGCGCTTTATATTTATGTTATCACGTCTGTAATCGACAAAATTTTGGGTGAAGATACCCACAACCCGCCCGAAGCGGTTGTTGAGGATATGATTAAAGACAATTATTACCGCTGGCACGTCATCGCCCATTTCCCGATTTTCTTCGCCACATTTTTTGCATATGTTTGGCTTGTGGGCACACAGGATTTGCCGTGGTGGGCGGTTGTGGCGCTTATCATTGGTGTCGGTTCAGGCAGTGGCTCTATGCTCGCTTTCACCCATGAACTTGGCCATAAAAACAGGCCTTTGGATCGCGGTCTTGCCCGTATTGGTAATGTGTTGATGGGCTATGGACATTTTAATATTGAACATAATATGGGACATCATGTTTGGGTTTCGACCCCCGAAGATCCGGCCAGCTCGCGCATGGGCGAGAGTATTTACCGGTTCATGTTGCGCGAAATACCTGGCACTATTAAGCGCGGCCTGTATCACGAAAAACGCCGTTTAGCGGCTAAGGGGTATGGTTTTTGGTCCGTACATAATGAAGTTTTACAAGTCTATTTAGGCACGATTTTGATGATTATAGTCCTCGCCATTATCTTTGGGCCGAGCATTCTCTGGTTTGTTATTCCCCATCATATGATGGGCTGGTATGCCTTAACCCAAGCCAATTATGTGGAACATTACGGCTTATTGCGCGAAAAAAAGCCAAATGGCAAATACGAGAAATGCCAACCAAAGCACAGCTGGAACACCAATCATTTATGGTCAAATATGGGGCTTTTGCATCTGCAACGTCATTCCGATCATCATGCCAATCCCATGCGCCCCTATCACGTCTTGCGTGATTATGACAATGTGCCCTCATTGCCGACGGGCTATGGCGGTTGTTTCCTGATGGCCGCATTTCCGTTTTGGTGGTATAGGGTCATGGATAAAAAAGTCATGGAGTGGGCGGACGGCGACATCACTAAGGTCAATATTGATCCCAAGCGCAAAGAAAAACTATACCGCAAATATGGTGGGGCAAAATTGGCGGCGGCTGAATAAGTTAGAGAGGTTCATTTTGCACCAAATGAGCCTCTATAAGCCCGCGTACAGAATTGCCAATATAGATTTTTTCTGCGGCGCGTATGTCATCCAAATCCAAAATATGTTCTTTGGCCTGCCCACTCTCGATCAAGACTTGGCGCAAGATACCAGGCAGTAATCCGCACGAAACTGGCGGCGTCAATATGTGCCCGTCTTTGCGCACAAACACATTGGTATAACTGCCTTCGCATAATTCGCCGCGCTCATTGAACAGCAAAATTTCTTTACAGGCAGTTTGCGCTTTCAACCGCCCAAGCTCACCGTCCATAAAGTGCCGGCGCGTGGTTTTGTGGGTGCGTAAAATATCCTCCGCGCGCACCGGATTTTTGCTGATGGCCACAGGCCAGGCAATATCTGGGTTTGTTATTTTTAGGGGTGTCGTTTCGATATTGAACACGCCGTTTTGCGTAAGTTCAAGCCGCACTTTATGTGCCCCCGACACATGTTTGACCGCGCGGTTTAAGGCCGTGCAAATTGCTACTTTATCCCACGTAAAACCAAACGCTTTGGCGGATTTTTCCAGCCTTTGCAAATGCAAATCCAGCCACATAAATCCGGTTTGCTCATGCCAGCCGAATGTCTCAATCAGGGCAAATTCACCGCGCAGGAAAGCCGCCTTAAGCAAGCATTCGTCATATTCATTTTGCGCACGCGAATCCGCAACCACCCCGCTCCCCACTGCATATTGACAACTGCCGTCTTGGTTTAATGTCAAGGTGCGGATACCAACATTAAACCGGGCATATCCGTCTGGGTCTATCAGTCCAAGCGCCCCGCAATACGCACTGCGCGGACGTGCTTCTAGTGTGCGAATAATTTCCATAGCCCGTATTTTAGGTGCCCCCGTCACAGAGCCGCACGGATGTAAAGCCCGCAAAATTTCCGCCAATGTAACATTTTGCACACGAGCCTCAATTCCTGAGGTCATGGTGTGCAAACTCGGATAGGTCTCGAGCGTGAATAAATCCGTAACCGATACCGAACCCGCCTTCGCTATGCGCGATAAATCATTGCGCAATAAATCGACTATCATCAAGTTTTCTGCGCGGTTTTTGCTGTCCTGACCCAGCGCTTTGACCAAAGCTTTATCTTGGGCTTTTGTCGCGCCGCGCTTTACCGTGCCTTTCATAGGGCGCATGCAGATTTTATTGCCGTCCAGTTCAAAAAACAATTCTGGCGACAGAGACACAATCGCCGTTTCGCCTAAATTTATCACGCCGCCATATTTCACAGGTTGGGCAGTTTTCAACAGGCCGTAAATCGCCGCTGGGCTTCCCTGATATGTGCCGCCCATGGGGAAGGTCAAATTGACCTGATAAACATCTCCTGCTTGTATCCAGGCCAAGACTTTATCAAACCGGGTTTTATAGTCTGTAAAATTCCATTCTGGCTTCAAGTTATGAATCAGCCCATAGTCCTCAACAGGTAAATCCGCATCTATAAATGCGTCAAACACACCAAATTGCAACAAGGGCGCACCTTGCATGTCCGGCAAGTGCCCGCGCAATGTATCTTCAAAAACATAGCCCAATTCATAAGCGCAATACCCGGCTAGATATAAGCCTTGCGCCCGACAAGCCTCCATATGTTCCAGAGCCGCGCCAACATCACCCGGTGTAAATGCCGTGATGATTTCGCGCGGATTTTGGTACAGCCGCTGCCGCCCTGCCAGTTGGTCTTCTAAAAATACATATGCACCATTCATCATAGCAATTCCCTATACGCGCCGCATCTGCTAGGCTATACCCTATTGCACAAATAAGAGGATTATTATGCCAAAAATACTACGTTCATGGTTGTTTGTCCCGGCGGACAGCGAAAAGAAATTGACCAAAGCGGCGGGCTTAGGTGCCGATGCTCTTATCTTGGATTTAGAAGACGCGGTTTTACCCGTCAATAAAGACAAAGGCCGGGATCTGGCTTGTGCATTTTTGCAAAAGGCCACAATGCGTGCGCAAATTTGGGTGCGGGTTAATCCGCTTGATAGTGACTATATAGCCGATGATTTGGCTGCAATTATTCCGTTTGCCCCAGACGGGATTATGTTGCCCAAGCCAGACGGCCCCGTCGATATTGAAACCCTCAGCCGCCGTATAGACCGACTAGAAGCCAAACATAATTTGCGCGAAGGCAGTATTAAAATCCTGCCCGTAGCCACGGAAACCGCCCGTGCCGTCATGAGCCTCGGCCTGTATCCACGCACCCACTTGCCGCGCTTGCTCGGCCTGACTTGGGGTGCAGAAGATTTGGCCACGGACATGGGGGCTTTTACCAATAAAGACCAAGACGGGAATTTTGCACTGACCTATAGGATGGTGCGCAGCCAAACTTTGCTGGCCGCCAAAGCCGCAGGCGTGCAGGCGGTGGATACGCTCTATGATAATTTCCGCGACAAAGACGGCCTGCGTGCCCGTGCCGGGTGTGCCTTTGCAGAAGGCTTTACGGGCATGCTGGCCATTCACCCCGCGCAAGTGCCCATCATCAATAAAAGCTTCACCCCCACCGAAGCCCAAGTGCGCCACGCCGAAGCGGTTATCCAAGCTTTCAAAGACAGTCCGGACGCAGGCGCCGTGCAAGTCAACGGCAAAATGGCCGACATCCCGCATCTAAAACAAGCGCAGAATATTTTGGCGCTATCTAAGATGTATGGGGAATAAGGTAAATTAAACCCAATCACCACTAACCGCTTGCCACAGCGTTAGGGTTGCGGCAGCGGCGGTGTCGGCGCGCAAGATTCTGGGGCCTAGGCTTATGGGTGTGCAATAAGGTTTGGCGCGTAACAGTTCACGCTCGTCCGGGGTGAAACCGCCCTCTGGGCCGATAAGGATGGCGGCGGGGTCTTTGATTTTGGCCAGGGTTTTGGTGGCAGGCTTTGCATCTCCGGCTTCGTCGGCAAATATCAAAGTGCGGTTTTCGTCCCAGTCCGCCAATAAATCCGCCAGTTTTTGTGGCTCGCCTAAGCGGGGTAGGTCGAGCCGTTCAGTTTGCTCGGCGGCTTCTATGATATGGGCTTGCATCTTGTCAGTACGAATTTTAGATGTGGTGCGGGCGGTGATGACGGGTTGGATGAGCGCAGCGCCCAGCTCTGTGGCTTTCTCGACACTGAACACATTGCGCTTGGGCTTAATTGGCGCAAACAACAGCCAGATATCGGGTGCTGGTTTAAAGGGGCGGGTTTGCTCGTCTACGGACAAGGTTAGTTTTTGCTTAGAGGTTTGCGAAATGGTGGCCAAATATTCACCGTCGCGCCCGTTAAATAGACGGACT
>JALSHM010000055.1 GCA_026982235.1 Robiginitomaculum sp.
GGCTGTCGTCCGAGACCATCATCACTTTGACACCGACACCCTCAAAGGCGAAGTCTGGCATTGTGCCTGTGGAAACCGTGCGGCCTTCACGCTTACCCGCTGGCGGTAGGACTTTCTCGCCTGTGCTTGGTTTAATTTGCACCGTCATGGGTTCTGGTCGCCCGCCTAGGTATTCCACCACTTCTTTGGTCAGGGCGGCAACGCGCATCAAACTAGCTGGGTCTATCTTTTCTGCGGTGTCGCTGGGGCGGTGGTAGTCGCCGGACGGCGCGCCGAAAATATGGATGGCGGGAACATTTGCCTCTAGGAATGCTGTGTGATCAGAGGCATTGACGGACTGTTTGACCAGATCGGTTTTGATGCCTGTGGTCGCCGTTGTGCCCATGAAAATAAATGGCCATTCACGGGCAGAGCTAGACCCGAAAATCATAATCTTGTCGCCTGCGCGTCCAACTGTATCAAGATTGACATTAGCGAACATTTTATCGGCTGGATAGTCTTTGGCGGTTTTCACATAATGCCGCGCACCCAATAGACCGGATTCTTCTGCCGTGGCAGCAAGAAAAACTATGGTGCGCTCTGGGGCGGATTTGGACAAGGACTGCGCCATTTCCAACAGCACAGCCACACCCGACGCATTATCATCTGCCCCTGGGTGGATTTGGTTTTTAAAGGCATCGCGTACACCCGGCCAGCCATAACCAAGATGGTCATAATGTGCAGACAAAACAACCGATTGCCCCGCATATTTAGGATTGGTGCCAGGAATAATACCAATAACATTTTTAACGATAACTGGCTTGCCGTCTGGGCCATCAATCGTGAAGCTTTGATAATAGCCATTTTCGCCGCCTGGTTTCAGGCTTGCGTCTTTGAACGCATTTGCAATATATTGTGCCGTCTTATCTAAGCCTTGTGTGCCGACACCCCGCCCTTCATAGGCTTTGGCGGATAGCGTTTCTACCACCCCCATCATGCGTCCCGCATCAAATACAGGTTTGATCTGAGCCAAGGCAGGGCGGGGCTCTAATTTGGCTGTTGGGGTTACGGTTTTATCCAAAACCGCCACCAAAGGCGAACCAATTGCAGGCCATTGCCCTTTGGCGGAATTGGTTGGGTCACCTCCTGTAAATGCGAGATAAGAATATTTGCCGTAATGGGGGAGTTTGCGCGCAAGACCAGCAACGGCGGCGTCTGAATGGGCGGTGAGACCAACCACGACCACTTCGGGGTTTTTAGGATGGCGCACGGCTATGATAGTAGAATTATCGGCCAAGGCCAAGTCCTTGCCGCCTAGCGCTGCGGACTTGTCATCCATGCTAGCATCATAGCCAGCTAAGGAATGCTTGATGATACCGTAATATTTATTGCCTGTGCCAAACACCCATACGGCACCTTCGGTGGGTAGGGCGCTGATATCGCTGTCTTTAACAATCGTAACATTACCGCGCTCGCTCCAGAGTGCTGCCAGTTTCGAATACCGCGAATTGAGCGCTGGTGTGGTGCGGGTTGGTAGGACGATAGTGACTTTTTTGGCACCGAATGCAGCCCCTAAGGATGGTGGGATTTCTGCCCAATGCAGGCGGCGAAAGATATTGAACTGCGGGTCAACCTCGATGCGAACGGCCTTGCCTTTGATTTCAAATTCAAACACTTGCTGGCGTTTGGTCATGTGGAATATGTGGCGGGAAACCACTTGGTCAGTGTAAACAGCTACGGGCACACGCAGATCAAAAGGGGCGTGTGTCTGGTTTTGCTGGAGCATTAAGGTGATGTCGACACCTTGTTGTGTCGCTTTCTCAATCGCCAATTCAGGCGCACCAACACCGTCGACCCATTGCTTGAAAAACGGCTTTAAGTCTTGATTGGTTGTTTTTTCAAACGAAGCGCGGATGTCGTCCCATGTGCCGATCGCATATTTCTTTTTGCGGTAGAAATCTTGCAGACTGCGGACGAAATTTTCATCACCAACCTGTTCGCGTAGCATGTCAAACACCATGGAGGTCTTGCCGTAACCCACGGCCTCTGTCGGGCCGTCCGTGCGGCCTACAAATTTTCGCAAAGGAAAATCACTGCTGTCGTCCACATAATTGGTATAGCGCTGTAGGGTGGCGCGGCGGTATTCTGCCCCTGTGCCGCGTTGTTCGGCAACCAAATGATCAGCCATATAAGCGGTCAATCCTTCGGCCCAATTACCCGTATCGAAATCAATATAAACCGAATTACCCCACCAATTATGTAAAAGTTCATGGGGGTAAGACGAATGTAAGATAAACGGGAAGCGAATGATTTGCGAGCCAAGAAGTGTGAAGCTCGGCATACCATATCCGGTTTCCCAAAAATTCTCGACCAGCGCGAATTTCGTATAGGGATATGGGCCGACTAGTTGACGGTACATTTCCATATATTGCGCGGTTGTTTCTAGGTATTTATTGGCCAAAGCATCGTCGGGCGTGCGCAGATAGGCCATGGCGGTGACATTTCCGATGGGTAGTTCGTACTGGGTAAATTCTGCGGCGATAACATATATTTCTTCGGTCGGGGTTGGGGCGAACCATCTATCAATATGTTTGCCGCCCTCGACATTGTTTTGCTGGCGTTCGCCTTGAGACACCGAAGACCAGGTTTCGGGCAGGACAACTTTCATATTATAGGTAATCAAACTGTCCTCTACGGTCGGCACCCAATAGGTGGCGCCGGACAGATAAGCCCCGCGCTCTTCGATAAGACCGGGGGAGGAAGAAAATCCGCGCGCGTATTCAGTGCCAAGTTGCTGCACAGGATTGTTGATAATACCGGATATGTGAAATGTGAATTTCGCCGCACCACCTTTAAACCCGCTCAACTCATAGACATTAACTTTGATAATACTGTCCCCGGTGTCATTGTCCCTGTCCATGCCTAGGTCTTCGGCATTGCGGTTTTCTGCGACCAATTTTAAGGTCAGTGGGCTGGTATTACTGTCGATGCTCAGGTCGGAATTGAGCATAAAGCGTAGCCCGTCTTTGGCTAAGTCCGCCGGGATTGTTAATGTACCTATGGCTTTTATCTCATGGGTTTTTGGTAAAATAACGACATTGATTTCATGGTGTAGCGTAGTTTTGGATTTAGATATTGCCTCAGTTGTCTCAGCTGTGCCCATGCGTGGGTCTTCAACCGCGCTGGTTTTTACCTCTTTGGGGGCGCAGGCGGCGATGGTGAAAACAAACAGACAGGCAATTGCGAAACGTAACATGATAATTCCTACATAATTTATAGGAATTTACGCACAAATGAGCGCTAAGTGCAAGTACGGCTCGAAAATATTGCGACTTGGTGGACGTGTAGCTGTATATGGTTTAATTTATAGAGCGAGCGTCGAACGGGCTATCCAAAGAGAAAGCTGGAATGTCTACGTCGAAGCGGTGGCCGTCCGGTGTTTCCATTTGGTAAGTACCAAGCATGACGCCAGAAGGTGCTGATAGGGGGGCACCAGATGTATAGCGGAACACTTCGCCAGGTTTTAGATTTGGCTTTTCGCCCACAACGCCTTCGCCGCGCACTTCTTGGACTTGGCCATTTCGGTCTGTAATTTGCCAGAAGCGTTCGACGACTTGCATGTCTTCACCCGTATGGTTTTCTATTTCGACCGTATAAGCCCAAATAAACCGATCATCGGCGGGTGAGGATTGCTCAGGCAGAAACTCAGGCTCCACCCTTACAACTACATCACGCGTTCTTCTTTCGTACATCTCTGCCCCCTCTTAAAGGTCAAACTAAATTATTTCTTAATCACTCATAGCGTCCGTAATAAAAGGCGCAAGCCAATAACCCAGTTAAGCGAGCGATTTATCCACAATAAAGTCCTGCCTGAGGCGAAAGGGCAAATTAGGAAAGGGAAATAATTTCTGTTCAGGTGAGGGCGGCTCTGGTACAGGCATGTTATGAAAAAAGAATCGGCGCATAAAGACGGGATTTTGCCTGCACAAGATTTGGCACAGCTTATTGCAGGTGGGCATGTGCATGCACGCCAAACGGACGAGCCTATGTTGGGCAGGGCGTTTGAGCCGGAAATTGAAGCCGGACAAATTCAGCCTGCCTCTTTGGATTTGCGGCTGGGCACAAAAGCTTACCGCCTGCGCGCTTCCTTTCTGCCAGGGGAAGGGCGCAAGGTTACGGATTGTCTTGATACACATTTGGTTATGCACGAAATTGACTTGACCGACAGTGCCGTATTGGAAACGGGCTGTGTGTATTTAGTGCCTTTGATGGAAAGCTTGCAGCTCCCTGAGAATATATCGGCACGGACAAACCCTAAAAGCTCTACGGGGCGGCTTGATGTTTTCACCCGGGTTATCGCCGATGGAGCGTCGCAATTTGAGACCATTGACCCTGGTTATACGGGGCCGCTGTATGTGGAAATTGCGCCGCGCACGTTTTCAGTGCTGGCAAGGCCTGGGGATCGCTTGGTGCAAATCCGCTTTCGGCGCGGTATTGAGACTGTTCTGCATTCGCAAACCGTCAGCATTGATCTCAAAGGTACGGGCGGGGACGGCATTATTGGATGGCGGGCACGACGGCATTCGGGTCTGGTGGATATTGCGGGTGTCGGTGCCCATAAAGCGGTGGATTATTGGCAACCATTACATGCACCCAATGGGCGTCTCATTTTGGATCCGGAAGAGTTTTATATTTTGGCGTCCAAAGAATCCGTAACAATTCCTGAAAACCAAGCTGCGGAAATGGCACCTATTGCCCCAGAAATAGGCGAGTTCCGCGCCCATTATGCTGGCTTTTTTGATCCCGGATTTGGCCTCAAGCAAGCGGGCGGTGCGGGGTCTCGTGCCGTGCTGGAAGTGCGCGGGCGTGATGTCCCGTTCATGTTGCGCCACAGGCAGGCTGTCGCCAAGCTAGACTTCGAAGCCATGAGCGCCGTGCCCGAAAACCTGTACGGCACAAACGGTTCCCACTACCAAGCCCAAGGCCTAAGACTGTCCAAGCATTTTAAACTGTAGTTATTATAAACTGTAGGTAGCGCTTGCGTTCATCTACGCTTTTTGGCAAATTGACGCCGAAGATATAGTTTATAGATTTTGGGGATACATATGCGCATTTTTTCTTTTTTCTTTTTTCTTATTTCTGATGATCTCTGCGGTTTGGCCTGTCGCCAGCACAGCGAAACCTGTGCCCGTGGAGCATTATTCGCGTTTGCCCGCCGTTTATGACGCAGCGATTTCACCGAACGGGAAATGGCTGGCGACTGTGGTTGATAATAAGGGCAAGTATATTCTTCGTGTTTTCAACCTAGCTGACCCTAGCGACAAAAAAGTTCGTGCAACTTCTTATCCTGAGGCCGTTGAGGTAAATTGGGTTCATTGGGCGAACAATGAACAATTATTGTTATCTACACGACAGGCAGAGAAAACTCGGGGTCTTGTATATTATACGGGCTATTTGTTTGTCCTTGATAGGGATGTTACGACTGCAAAAATGG
>JALSHM010000056.1 GCA_026982235.1 Robiginitomaculum sp.
GAAGATACGGCTGACAATCTACGCAAACATGGTGGTTTCTTGCCAGGTATTCGCCCAGGTGCCCGGACGGCTGAATATCTAAGCTATGTCTTAAACCGCCTGACCTTCATTGGTGCGATTTATGTGGCCTTTGTTTGTGTGCTTCCTGAATTTGCCATTGCCCAGACAGGTGGTAAAATTCCACCGAGTGTGGCTATGCTTATCGGGGGTATGTCTTTGCTGATTATCGTCTCTGTGACCCTTGATACGGTTGCGCAGGTGCAGTCTCATCTGGTGGCGCACCAATATGAAGGCCTGATTAAAAAATCCCGTATGGGGCGTCGGCGGAAAAAATAATGACCAAAGGGGAGTATGAGATATGAATATCGTAATGTTCGGCCCCCCTGCGGCCGGTAAGGGGACACAGGCAAAGCGTTTAACGGCTGAGCGTGGCCTGATACAGCTTTCTACTGGTGACATGCTTCGCGCCGCCCGTACTTCTGGTTCAGAGCTTGGTA
Source organism: Robiginitomaculum sp. (assembly GCA_026982235.1). Lineage (GTDB taxonomy): Bacteria > Pseudomonadota > Alphaproteobacteria > Caulobacterales > Maricaulaceae > Robiginitomaculum_A. The sequence continues at coordinate 498 of JALSHM010000056.1, forward strand.
AGAAAGTTGCCGGCATTATGGACCGGGGGGATTTGGTTTCAGATGAAATCGTGATTGCTTTAATTGAAGAACAATTGGACGCCAATAAAGGTGCGCCAGGCTTTATCTTTGACGGCTTTCCGAGAACAGTTGAGCAGGCCAAGGCACTTGATGCATCGCTTCAAGCACGTGGTCAGGAACTTGACGGCGTCGTGCGTTTATGCGTGGATGACAATGTTCTTTTGGGGCGGATTGAGAAACGCTTCAAAGAAGAGGGTCGCAAGGATGATAATCCTGAGAGCTTTAAAATACGGCTTGCTAATTACCATAAACAAACGGCGCCTTTGCTGCCTTATTATGCGGCGCAGGGCAAATTAACCGAAGTAGATGGTCTAGCTGAAATAGATACAGTTGCGGCCTCCATTGCAAAAGTGCTGGATATGCAGATGGCGGGCGAGGAAAAAGCTACAAAGCCGTGGTGGAAGAGGATTTTTGGGAGCTGATTTGGCTTCGAATTGAAGATTGAGATTAACAGTAAAAAGTCGTGATTCAATCAATTGTGAGGTTGACCTTGGCGGCTAAGAGGATATAACTACCCGCTTTCGCGGAATCTGTCGGAATACAGGTCTCCCTGTGATTAGTCATGAAGTGATTTATCATATGGGGCGTATGACTGGTTTTGTGGATAAGGAATTATTAAAGGAGAGCCATTGTGGCACGTATTGCAGGTGTAAACATACCAACTAATAAGCGCGTTATTATCGCGTTGACATATATTCACGGCATAGGGCCGGCTAAATCTAAAGAGATTTGCGACAAGGTCGGAATCGAAGATACGCGTCGGGTACAAGATCTCAGTGATGCTGATATTGCCAATATCCGCGATGCGATTGCGGATGGTCATTTAGTTGAAGGTGATTTGCGTCGCCAGACCTCCATGAATATCAAGCGTTTGATGGACATGGGGAATTACCGTGGCTTGCGCCACCGCCGTGGTCTGCCCGTTCGCGGTCAGCGTACACATACGAATGCGCGTACCCGCAAAGGCCCTGCTAAGGCCATTGCTGGTAAGAAGAAATAAGTAAGAGGAATAGGGTAGGTCAAAATGGCTAAAGAACCGGGTCGCGTCCGCCGCGCTGATAGAAAAAACATCACATCAGGTGTGGCACACATCAATGCGACATTTAACAATACAATGATTACCATTGCCGACATTCAAGGCAATGCGATTGCTTGGTGTTCCGCTGGCGCTATGGGCTTTAAAGGCTCACGCAAATCCACACCTTATGCGGCGCAAGTTGCTGCTGAGGAAGCTGCCCGCAAGGCACAAGAACACGGCATGCAAACCCTTGAGGTCAATGTAAATGGCCCAGGTTCAGGCCGCGAAAGCGCAGTGCGCGCTTTGCAAGCTGCTGGCTTTACTATTACTACAATTCGTGACGTTACACCTATCCCGCACAATGGCTGTCGTCCCCCTAAGCGCCGCAGAGTTTAAGGCGCGTTTAGGTCTAATATTATTTCTCGGGACTAACTTCCGGAGTTAAACCTTATTATTAAGAGGTCCAAAGTGATTGAAAAAAATTGGCAAGAATTGATTCGCCCTATCAACCCAGAGGTTGAGCCGGGTAAAATTCCTGAAAGACAGGCTACTATTATCGCAGAACCGCTAGAGCGCGGTTTTGGTATGACAGTTGGGAATGCGCTGCGCCGTGTATTGCTATCGTCCTTGCAAGGTGCTGCCGTCACATCTGTTCAGATTGACGGCGTTGTCCACGAGTTCACATCTATCCCAGGTGTGCGCGAGGACGTCACCAATATTGTTTTAAACCTGAAAGGATTGGCTGTACGGATGCATTCCGAAGGGCCGCAGCGTTTGTTGTTGAAAAAATCTGGCGCAGGTCCGGTAACAGGCGCTGATATTGAAGAGACTGCGGACGTTGAAATTCTCAACCCTGATCATGTTATTTGTACCATGGACGAGGACACAGATTTACGCATGGAATTGACGGTCAATACGGGCAAAGGTTATGTAGCCGCGTCCGAATCCCGTCCCGAAGATGCACCTATCGGCCTGATCAGTATCGATGCTCTCTATAGCCCAGTGACCCGCGTCACTTACCGCGTAGAAAATACACGCGAAGGTCAAGTTTTGGATTATGATAAATTGCTTATCGACGTAGAAACCAACGGTGCTGTGACGCCCGAAGACGCTGTTGCGGTTGCCGCACGGATTTTACAAGACCAGTTCCAAGTATTTGTCAATTTCGACGACCCAGAAGATATTGGCCGAGGCGAGGAAAAAGATGAGCTGGACTTCAACCCTGCACTTCTGCGCAAGGTCGACGAGTTGGAGCTTTCCGTACGTTCCGCAAATTGCTTGAAGAACGACAATATCGTTTATATTGGCGATTTGATTCTCAAGTCCGAAGCAGAAATGTTGCGCACGCCAAACTTTGGCCGCAAGTCTCTCAATGAGATCAAAGAAGTCTTGGCGGCAATGGGCTTGCACCTCGGTATGGATGCGCCAAATTGGCCGCCTGAAAACATCGAAGAACTTGCCAAAAAATACGACGACCAATATTAAAGTAAAGCCCATAAAGGGAAATAAGAATAAGGAATATCGCCATGCGCCACCGCATTGCCCATAGGAAACTCAATAGAACAAGCTCGCACCGCAAAGCGATGTTTGCTAACATGTCTTCCAGCTTGATTGAGCACGAACAAATCGTCACAACTTTGCCCAAGGCGAAAGAACTGCGTCCGTTCGTAGAAAAACTTATTACATTGGCCAAAAAGGGTGATCTCGGTTCGCGCCGTATCGCCATTGCACGTACGCGCAATGTGGAAATGAGCAAGAAATTGTTCGATGTATTGGGCCCGCGCTATAAAGATCGCCAAGGCGGCTATATTCGCATTATGAAGGCGGGTTATCGCTATGGTGACAATGCACCTATGGCCGTAATCGAATTTGTAGACCGCGACGAAGCTGCCAAAGGCGCAGGCGACCGCGCCCGCACCGAAGCTGCGGAAAACGCTGACGCATAGTCATATGAAATGACATTTTGGCGCAAAATTCGCTAATATTGTCAAATATTCACTGCATAAACCCGTCCACAAGTGGCGGGTTTTTTGCTATATAAACCATGATGTCCTGAACTAGGACAATATAAGTGTGGAGATGATAATGGGAAATTTGGCAAAAACTGCAATGATTGCTGGACTTTTGATAGGTATGACGGGTTTTTCTGGTGCGTCAAATGCGCAGGGTCGTGACATCAGTCCAACATTATTGATCGAAACCGGCCCCAGCGATAACCCGGCCTATCGCCGTATGGTGTTTGTAAAATACTTAAATGGCACCCATGTTACCTCCAATTACAAAGCCTATAACCGCCGCGAGTTCATCAATTTGCCAGACAAATCTACCACGGATAATGTTCGTGCCTGCGCTAATAACCGCGCCACAAAGTTCTCACAAATTAAAGCTTTCGAGCGCACAGAAGCGAGTCTGAAACGCAACAACCAGCCTCCCGAAGTGCGGAGTTTTTGCATAAAAAACATCAAAAATTGGAACGCCGAAAACAAAGACAAATACCTAAATCCAATTTTCAACGGCATGCCCTATGTAGCGGGCGGGAATTAGCTCCTGCGGTTTTACGTCTAGTCAGTGAAAAAATGACTCATGCCATTTCGACCTGAGTTTATGAGTGCGCTACCTAGTTGGAGGTATTTGTGGCTCTACTGTTTTGGTTGCCACACAAAACAAAATGAATATCCCGCAATTTTCTGACCTTTGCTCTTTAAAAATTGGGGGGTTGCGGCTATTTTAAGCCTATGAAAAAATTATTTACTTCTTTTGTTGGCAGGTTTTTTGGCGGAACTTTGATTTTGGGGGCAGTTTTTATGCCGCAAGCTTGTGCCGACCCGGCGCAACGCGCGTCTGCTCCTGAAGCTTCTATCATGGTGCCGCAATCCTCTGTGCAACTGAAAATGTCATTTGCGCCTGTGGTCAAAGAAACCGCACCGGCTGTGGTCAATGTTTATACTGAGCGCAAAGTGGTGCGTCAGAGTGTTGATCCGTTTTTCTCGTTTTTTGGCCGGGGTATTCCGCGAGAACGTACTGAGCGCTCGCTTGGATCGGGTGTTATTGTTCGTTCTAACGGGGTTATTGTCACCAATGCCCATGTGGTCAAGGGCGCGCAAGAATTACGGATTGTGTTGGCGGATCGCCGGGAATTTGAAGCTAAATTGATTGCAGAAGACACCGAGTCAGATCTGGCGATTTTGCAAATTGATACTAAGGGCGAACGTTTGCCCGTACTGCCTATTGATACTGACAACTCCTTAGAAGTTGGTGACTTAGTCTTGGCCATCGGTAATCCGTTCGGGGTTGGCCAGACCGTGACCAGCGGCATAGTGTCTGCACTTGGCCGCACCCAAGTTTCTGACCTGGCCAATTTCATCCAGACAGATGCTGCCGTTAACCCCGGAAATTCCGGTGGTGCTTTGGTGGACATGGATGGACATTTGGTCGGGGTGAATACGGCGATTTTTTCGCGCTCTGGTGGTTCTAATGGTATTGGTTTTGCTATACCGGGCGAGTTGGTCAAACGCGCCGTTGATAGTGCCTTGTCCGAAGGTAAAATCACCCGTCCGTGGATTGGTGCGCGCACCGAGGGTGTTAATGCAGTTATGGCCGAAGCACTTGGTTTGGATAGGCCGCGCGGTGCCATTGTCGAAGAAATATACGCAGGCGGCCCGGCTGATAAGGCCGGGATAAAACGCCGTGATGTTGTGCTGTCCATAGACGGCACAGAAATATTTGACGATAGCGGGCTGCGGTTCAAGTTGGCGACATTCTCGCCGGGCTATAAGGCCAAGGTCGAAATTTGGCGCGACGGGAAAATACGCACGGTTTCGGTGCGAGCCGATACACCTAAAGAAAACCCCAAAC
>JALSHM010000057.1 GCA_026982235.1 Robiginitomaculum sp.
TTATTTAGAAGATTTGGATCGCGCAGATTTGAGCGATTTGAAGCGGTTTTTCTTACGTTGGTATGGGCCCAATAATGCGTCTTTGACTATTGGTGGTGACTTTGACGAAAAACAAACCCTTGAATGGGTTAAGAAATATTTCGGCGGTATTCCGCGTGGACCCGAGGTTAAATCACCTGTCTACACGCCTGTAACACTAGATAAGGATCGTTATATATCGCTGGAAGACAATGTTGCTTTACCATTATTGTACATGGCATGGCCGACTGTACACGTTTATCATGAGGACGAGGCACCACTAGATGTTTTGATGGACATAATGGGTTCTGGAAAAACGTCATTGCTATACAAAAACATGGTGAAACCGGGACTTGCGGTACAAGCCAGTGCCGGGCACCGTTGTGCAGAGCTTAGTTGTACATTCACGATGTTGGCCTTACCAACACCGGGTAATTCTCTTGCTGAATTAGAAGAAATCGCGCGGGCATCCTTGGTCGAATTTGAGGAAAACGGCGGGGCTAGTGATGATGCGATTGAACGGGTTAAGGCTGGGATAGTATCCAACATGGTCTTTGGACTCGAAAGTGTATCTGGAAAAGTGTCGCAATTAGCACGCTATGAATATTTGCGCGGTGACCCTGATTATATCAAAAAAGATATTGCCCGCTATGAAAGTGTGAGCAAAGACGACGTGATGCGTGTCTATAAAAAATACATCAAAGACAAAAATGCCGTAATCATGTCCATTGTCCCAAAAGGCAAACCGGAAATGATTATTAAACCGGATACTTGGACAATGTATGAGCGTACTATCCCCGCAAGCTCAGATGGCGAGGAACTAGCCTTGCGTCCCGGCACATCCGACTTTGACCGTTCCGTTGTCCCGACGCCAGGGCCAAACCCAACGATTAAGATACCCGAGGTTTACACGGCAAAAACGGCTAACGGTATTGCTATTACAGGGGCAGTGAATGCGGAGGTTCCGACCACGACTATCCGACTCACCATCCCGGCCGGGCAAATGCGCGAGAGCCTAGATAAACTTGGATTGGCGCAATTGACTGTCATGATGATGAGTGAAGCCACCAAACGCCACAGTACAGAAGAGCTATCCAATGAACTGGACAAGCTTGGCTCTTCGGTCAGTTTTGGTTCAGGTGATAAAACGGCGACTTTGAATGTCCGCTCATTAACAAAAAATCTCGATAGGACTTTGGAAATTGCCTTTGAGAAATTGACGGAACCAAAATTCACCCAAGAAGATTTGGATCGTATAAAAAAACAGGCGATTGAAGGCATTAAGAATGATAAGAAAAATGCTGGAACAACAGCCACTAACGCATTTACAAAATTACTCTTTGGAGTTGATAATAGCTTCGCTCATGCCAATCGCGGTACGATCGAAAGCGTTAGCGCATTGACACTCGATGATGTTAAAGCATTCTACAAAGAGAATTATGGCCCACAGGGCAGTAAAATATTGGTGGTTAGCAACCTAGCACGTAACCAAATTGCCAAGCGCTTAAATATATTTGGCGGATGGCAGGGCGGCAATAGGGAACAACCTGCACTTAAGCCGTTTCCTGACCTAAAAGCTGGAACACTGTATTTCATTGATAAACCAGACGCTGCCCAAAGCGAAATTCGCATTGGTAAGCGCGGATTAAACTTCGATGCTACGGGTGAGTTTTACCGCAATGAATTGATGAATTACAATCTCGGTGGTGCGTTCAATTCGCGGATAAATTTGAACTTGCGTGAGGACAAAGGTTACACTTATGGTGCGCGTTCATTCTTCTACGGCAATGATTTTCGTGGTGCTTTTAGGGCGCAAGCTGGTGTGCGTGCCAACACGACTACCGATTCCATTAGGCAATTTGTTAAAGAAATTAGCAATTTCCAGAAAGACGGCATGACCGACAAAGAACTAGCCTTTCTGAAAGCCTCCCTCGGTCAACGCGATGCGAGAAGCTATGAAACGCCGCGTCAAAAACTTAGCTATCTCTCGGAAATTGCATTTTATGGTTTGTCGCCGGATTATGTGGATACACAAAATGAGATTTTGCAAAACATAACCAAAGATGAGCTGAATGCACTGGCTGCAAAGCACCTTAAAATGTCAGACATGATTATTGTCGTGGTCGGCGATAAAGCCAAAGTAATGGAAGAACTACGCACATTGGGTTACCCAATTGTGGAGATAGATGCAGACGGAAATATTGTTGGTGATTAGAGAAACGTACGTTAAGTTAGAGGTACTTTGAGCGCGAAGGCTCTAACCACCCATTATTTTGGGGAGTGTCGTGGCTATCTGTGGGAAGAAAACGACCAATAGTATCACGGATATCTGTATGCCAATAAAGGGGATTACCCCCTTATAGAGTGCCGTTGTTGTAACTTCGGGCGGGGCAACACCGCGCAAGTAAAACAGGGCAAAACCGAAGGGTGGGGTCAAAAAACTGGTTTGTAAATTGAGCGCCATCAATATGCCGAGCCAAATTGGATCCATCCCCATAGCCATAAGCGGCGGGGCAACCAAAGGCACGATAACAAATGTAATTTCTATAAAATCTAGAAAGAAACCTAGGAAAAACATAACTATCATTACTAACGCTAATGCCCCCATCGCCCCGCCCGGCGCTGTTGATAGCATACGACCAACTAGTTCATCGCCGCCAAAGCCGCGAAACACCAAACTGAACATTGTCGCGCCAATAAGGATGACGAATACCATACTTGTGACATGCATAGTGGAGCGTGAGACTTCAGCCAATTGTCCCTTGCCTTTTAAATAAATCAGTGCGGCGAGAGTGCCAAGGACGGCAAGGCCGCTAAAAAGCAATGCAAGAGTAACAGCAATGCGCTCACTTATCGCCCAACCATCTTGGTTGAACCGCATGTCAATTCCGGTCAGGTCGATAGCAATCAGGGCTATGAGACCAAGGGTTGCCACCAATATAAGCTTACGCACATTTGGCTTGTCCTCGGCTAATTTATAACCCGCCAGAAATATTGCACCCAAAGCCCCTAATGCCGCACCGCGTGTCGGAGTGGCATAGCCAGATAATATAGAACCAAGTACGGCCATAATCAGCAAGAGTGGTGGTAGCATAGCGTATAAAGTGCGGCGGATAAATTTACCTATATGTACATCTTTATCCCAGCCACTCGCGGGAGCCATTTGGGGTTTTACTATGGCGACTATGGCAATATAGAGTGCGTAGAGCATGACCAGAATAAGACCCGGGAGCAGGGCACCTGCAAAAAGATCACCGACCGAAACCACTCCATCAC
>JALSHM010000058.1 GCA_026982235.1 Robiginitomaculum sp.
TGACCAGGCCATGACTTCTTTGCGCTTCTTGGTAAGCATTGGATAACTGGTCGCCTAATATAACGAGGACAATAGAGGGCGGGATAATCTGTCCGAGTGTGCCCGATGCGGCGATAGACCCGGATGCCAATGAGGGCACATAGCCGCGCTTAAGCATAGTCGGCAACGACAACAGCCCCATCGTCACCACCGTAGCCCCGACAATCCCCGTGGAGGCGGCTAATAGTGCGCCGACCACCACAACTGAAATTCCCAGGCCGCCGCGTAAATTTCCAAATAAGTCCCCCATAGCTTCGAGTAAATCTTCGGCGATTCGGGATTTCTCCAACATCACCCCCATGAACACAAACAAGGGAACAGCCATGAGAATTTCCTTGGTTATGAGCGGGAAAATTCGCCCCGGTAGAGCAAGGAGGAAGCTGGCTTCAAACTGTCCCGTGAACACGCCTATTGCGGCAAAGATTAAGGACACGCCGCCAAGAGTAAAGGCTACGCCGTACCCACCCATGAGCGCGGCACAGGCGACGGCAAACATCAAGAGCGCAAGATAATCGTTCGGACTCATAGACCACTCTCCAAATGCTCAATTTCAAATGGGTCTTCCTCTTCATCGGGTGAGTTATCTGGAGTAGTACCAGCCATTAACACAGCCGCTTTTCCAGCTATGGACAGGCCTTGCGCAAGCATCATTAGCGCAAATATGGAGACGAAAGTTTTTAAGATGAACACACCGCGTATACCATCGGACTCGGCTGATCCCTCCATTGAAACCCAAGCCAACCCGACAAAGCTTTGGGCATTCCACAGCAAGACAATGGCAAACGGAATAAGTAAAGCATAAAAGCCAACAAAATCCACAAGAGCTTTTGCTTTTGCATTCATCTTTGAATAAAAAATATCCACTCGTACATGTTGCCCCGCAAGCAAGGTTGCGGCGGATCCGAGCAGGATAATTGTCGCATGGAAATAGGTGGCGCTCTCATCGTATTTTGTCCACGCTTGACCGAAAATAGACAGAGCAATCACACCAAAGGCAATACTAATAACGAGAGCAGGGAGGAGCCATTTCACCACTTCGCCAACCCACATATTGGCACCATCAATCACCTGGGATAGTCCAATTTGAAAATTTGTGATGTGTTTTGACTTGGGGAAGAACAGGCATAGAATTGGTGTCAGTAAAAACGGCAAAAATGCCCAGCCAATGGCTTGGAGACTGCGACCAATTATGTTGAGAAGTTCAGGGCTCATATTAGATATTTCCCCCGTAAAAGGCGGAGAAAGGAAAAATTTGATTGTTTTACAAACGCGCCTACCATCATCTCAAAGCCGCCGCTCTTGCCGTGATATAGGCGCCGTCGCTAATTTCCGTCCATGTTCGGTAGTTATTGCGGGCTTTGATATAGCTATCATAAATAGCGCGTGTGGTTTTGTCGGCATTGCCAATTTCTGCGACGGCCTCTTCGCTATATTTCCCGATTTGGTTCCATATTTCTTTGGAAAATATGCGTGGTTCAATATTGTGTTTTTCCTTAAGTGTGATGAGGGCTTTGGCATTTTCATAGGTATATTCGCCGATACTTATGTCATTCGCACTGCGCCCAGCCGCCAAAAATATGGCTTGGTCAGTCGCAGAAAGACTGTTCCACACATCCAAATTAACCCCGAGACCCAGTGCCGCACCGGGTTCGTGGAAACCGGGGCCGTAATAATAGGGGGCTTCGCGGTAAAACCCGAAAGCATAATCATTCCAAGGTCCAACCCATTCGGTAGCGTCTATGGCACCTGATTGTAGCGCTTGGTAAATCTCACCGCCGGATAATTTCACCGCCGCGCCGCCGAGCCCACGAATAACCTCGCCGCCAATACCTGGCATACGCATTTTAAGACCTTTGAAGTCTTCCAGCGTGTTGATCTCTTTCTTGAACCAGCCGCCCATTTGGTGGCCTGTATTGCCTGCGTGGAAGGCTTTGAGATTGAATTTAGCCGAGAGATTATCCCAAAGCTCCTGGCCGCCGCCGAAATTTATCCAGCCCGACATTTCAGTTGCAGTTAAACCCATA
>JALSHM010000059.1 GCA_026982235.1 Robiginitomaculum sp.
CATAGCATGATGGATCATTCCAATATGGATCACGGCGAAACAAGAATAGATCATTCCAAAATGGGTCACAGCAAAATGAAAATGGATATGGGTGATATGGAAGAGATGGATCACTCTAAAATGAACCACGGTAACAAGGACATGGGAGGGAAGAACTAATGAGTATTTTAAAGCAAACACTTCTCGTCTCTGCCCTGTCTTTATTCGGCGCGGCAAATATTGCTTTCGCACAAGACGCAAAGGGTTCACATACTGGGCATAATATGCCTGAGGCAGAAGCTGCTGAGGCTACAGAAATCACAAAGGAGCCAGGGCCAACGGACAAGCCTTGGTCGATGGCAGATAAATATTGGGGGGCAGAGGCCATGGCCAAGGCTCGTGCCCATGAGATTGAAACTATGGGCGGATTGAAGACCTCCTTTATTATGGCTGATCGCCTGGAAACCCAGTTTAATAGCAGTGCTGAAGATGTGTTTATCTGGGACGCCCAAGGTTGGTACGGAACAGATGAGAACAAATTATGGATTAAAACTGAGGGTGAATATGGTTTTGGCGGTGATGAGATTGAGGATGCGGAAATACAAGCATTGTGGTCAAAGCCAATTTCGAGGTTTTGGGATTTGCAAACCGGAATACGTTATGACTTTGCTCCCAAAGGCCGCACACACGCAGTTGTTGGCGTACAAGGCTTGGCGCCCTACTGGTTTGAGGTGGATGCCGCACTTTTCCTTAGCAATAAAGGCGATCTTACCTCCAGCGTTGAAGCAGAATATGACTTTTTCTTAAACCAGCGCCTTATCTTGCAACCACGTGGTGCGTTTAAGTTCTCCGCTCAAGATATTCCGGAATTGGGCGTTGGCGCTGGCTTTACTAAGCTTGAGGCAGGCTTGCGCCTACGTTATGAGGTTAAACGCGAATTTGCTCCTTATGTTGGCGTGGAGTGGCAGAGAAGTTTGGGCGAAACCGCACAATTGGTTCGTGCGGGCGGTGGCGTCCCCGATAAAATAGCCGTTTTGTTCGGCGTGCGTACTTGGTATTAAACCCGTATAAGGATACAAAAACTTTTTATCCCGTGCATAGTAAACTACCTTATTATATGTTAGCTCATTCGTGAGGTAAATAATAGGAAGGTAGGTTATGAACGGTGCAGAAGCGTTAATTCAGGTGCTAAGCGAGAGCGGGGTCGAGGTTTGTTTTGCTAATCCGGGCACTTCCGAAATGCATATGGTGGCAGCCATTGATGGCCAGCCTAAGATGCGCGCCGTGCTGGGTTTGTTTGAAGGTGTTGTGACGGGGGCGGCTGATGGTTATGGGCGCATGGCGGATAAACCTGCGGCGACTTTGTTGCATTTGGGGGCTGGGCTAGGCAATGGCTTGGCCAATTTGCACAATGCGCGGCGGGCGTTTTCGCCTGTGGTCAATATTATTGGTGACCACGCGACCTATCACCTTGAATATGACGCGCCGCTAACTTCGGATATTGCTGGCGTTGCAGCACCCATGTCAAACTGGGTCGGGACTTCCACATCACCGGACGATTTGGCCAAGAAGGGGGCGCAAGCCATAGAGGCTGCAATGGTCTATCCTGGTCAAGTGGCCACGTTGATAGCACCCGCCAATCATGCTTGGAACGATTGTCAGAAACCGCCCATATCAGCGAAATGCCCCAAACCAAAGCTTGCCACCAAAGCCGCACTTACCAAAGCCGTGAGGGCTTTAAACAAACCGGGTAATACGGCTTTGTTTTTGGGTAACCGTGCTTTGCGTGAACATGCTTTATTGCAGGCTGGACGTATCGCAGCGGCAACGGGGTGCCGTTTGTTGTGCGAGACGTTTTCGACCCGGATGCAAAGAGGCGCCGGGCGGGTGGCGGTAGAACGCTTACCATATTTCGGGGAAATGGCGGCGGACTATATCAAAGATTTTGACCGCATCATTTTTGTTGGTGCCAAGCCGCCCGTTTCGTTCTTTGCTTATCCGGACAAGCCGAGTTTTATCCCAGCAGATCATACAGAACTTGTTATTCTAGCAGATGTTCATCGGGACGCCGAAGACGCATTAACACGTTTGGCCGATGCATTATATGCGCCAAACAAGCCTGCCAATGTCCAGGCGCCCATGCTTATGCCCGCTGAACCAGGGCGACTGACTGCGGCGGGCATAGGGTCGGTTGTAGCCGAACTTATGCCGGAAAATGCGATAATTTCCGATGAAGCCGCAACGGCTGGACTGGCGTTATTTCCGCTGACAGCAGGTGCGGCCAAACATGATTGGCTCAATCTAACGGGCGGGTCAATCGGGCAGGGACTACCCGTCGGAGTGGGTGCGGCTATTGCTTGCCCAAAGCGCAAAGTCATATGCCTGCAGGCCGACGGTAGCGCTATGTATACTGTACAAGCCTTGTGGACAATGGCGCGGGAAAATCTTGATGTAACGACGGTTATTCTCAACAATTCCAGCTATGCTATTCTTAATATTGAACTGGCGCGGGTCGGGGTGAGCAATCCGGGACCTAAGGCTTTATCTATGCTTGACCTATCCAACCCGACAATTGATTGGGTCAAGTTGTCGGAGGGGCAAGGCGTGCCAGCCGTGCGTGTTGATACGACTGAGGATTTCCACAAGGCTCTCAAGGATGCGCTTGCCCATAAAGGCCCGCGCCTTGTCGAAGCCATTATTCCAAGCCCGGGCGGTTAGATAATGCCAACGCTTAACCTCGTCCCAGCGTCAACAAACGATTATCGAAGGCTCGCGGAGAAACGCTTACCGCGTAATTTGTTCGACTATATTGATGGTGGGGCTTACGGCGAAGTAACCTTGAATGCCAATGTCGAGGACTTTGAGAACATTCAGATGAAACAACGGGTGATGCGCGATGTTTCCAATATTAAAACCGGGATTAAATTGCTCGGAGAAGACTTGACCATGCCGCTGGCGCTCGCCCCCATTGGCCTCGCAGGCATGATGGCGCGGCGCGGTGAAGTGCAGGCGGTTCGCGCAGCGGAGAAAGCAGGTATCCCGTTTTGCCTCTCGACCGTATCTATTTGCTCGCTAGAAGAAGTGGCCTCTGCTGCGACCAAACCATTTTGGTTCCAGCTGTATATGATGCGCGACCGTGGTTACGTGAAAGACTTGTTGCGCCGCGCCAAAGCCGTCGGATGTAAGACGCTAGTGTTTACGGTTGACCTGGCAGTTGTCGGGGCGCGTTATCGCGATGTGCGCAATGGTATGGCAGGCGGGCTGAGCGCATTTGGCAAATTGCGTGCCGCCTTGGAATATCCGGCTCATCCAAGCTGGCTTATTGATGTCGCCATTAAAGGTAAGCCGCATACTTTTGGTAATCTGGCAGATTTTGTACCGAGTGCCGCATCTTTAGTGGATTTCAAAGCCTGGGTAGACGCACAATTTGACCCACGCTGCACATGGAAAGATATTGAATGGCTCCGCTCTATTTGGGACGGAAATTTGATAATCAAAGGCATCCTAAGTTCCGAAGATGCCAGGGCTTCTCTGACCGTTGGGGCAGATGCCATAGTGGTTTCTAATCACGGCGGACGACAATTAGACGGGGTATCGTCGAGTATAAATATGGTTGCACATATCCGAGATAAGCTTGGTGATAAGACCACCATTATCATGGACGGCGGTGTGCGTAGTGGCCAAGATATTGTCAAAGCAATTTCTCGTGGTGCCAGTTCCGTTATGATTGGGCGGCCATGGATTTGGGCACTGGCTGCGCGGGGAGGATCCGGGCTTGATGCACTCTTACGAACCTATAAGGCTGAAATGGACGTAAGTATGGCATTAACGGGCGCACCGACTATAGCCGATATTTTGGATGACTGAAAACCTTAGGCTTTGTTTCGCGATTTCCAGTTCTCTGTTTTGATGATTTTATAGCCTATGTAAATCAAAGTTAGCCCAATCAGCTCTGTTACATACAGTACATTGACATGTCCCATACGGGTGAATGTGCCGCCTATGCCGGGTAGTAGGCCACCAAAGGCAATGAAGATATTACCTTTAAACCTGGCCTGATGATCGGCTTTGGCATAATAACGAATAGCTGAATAAATGGCTCCGCCGACCAAGAAGATGAGCGCGTAAATATTGATTGGGATTGAGAACAATCTGACCCACTTCCATTCAAATACTTTGCCCGTAAGCTTGCCCGTAAAACCATCGGGAATGCTAATTGGGGAGAGCATGACACAGATTCCGGCTATTATGATAACCGAAACAATCAGGATGGACGTGGCGTGGGCAAATTTGCGGTTCATCAATAAATAAACGGAACCCTGTGCCAACGGGAAACCACCCAAAAGTGCGCCAACAATATACCAAGCTTTGGTATTCAGTTGGCTCCAACCAAACAAAACATTGATACTTTCGGTCAGCGTGCCTAGGCCAAAAGCTAGAACTCCAATCGTCCACCACATCAAATAGGTCGTTTTGGTACGGCGGTAATGTGCAAAAATCTCGCGCAAGAAAAACGCAGAGAAAATCGTCGTTATAATTGGGATGTATTCAATGTAATGGGACGACATTGTAAGCCTTTTTCTTAATTGGAGTGGTTTTGAACGAGGGCTTAGAGATGCCCTGAATTACGAATTGTAACAGTATCATGCAGTATGAACAATCACTAAATCAAATAAGATTATGTCATTTTGTCGCAATCTATAAATTGTCCTTGCTAGATGCCAACTACCGTTCAAATTTCATGAATTTGAGTTTGCGTGGAATATCTGCATCATCGCCGAGCCTGCGTTTTTTGTCTTCTATATAGTCCGAAAACCCACCCTCAAACCATTCTACATGGCTATTGCCTTCATAGGCGAGGATATGAGTACAGATACGGTCGAGGAAAAATCTATCATGAGAAATGATAACGGCGCAGCCGGCGAAATGCTCTAGGGCATCTTCGAGGGCGGATAGGGTTTCCATATCCAGATCATTGGTTGGCTCATCGAGCAGTAGCAAGTTAGATGGCTTGGTCAGCATTTTGGCCAAGTGGACGCGGTTGCGTTCTCCGCCTGAAAGCTTGCCAACATTTTTCTGCTGATCTGTGCCTTTAAAATTGAATGCCCCCACATAGGCACGGCTGTTCATCTCGCGCTGACCGAGATCAAGCACATCGACACCGCCCGTGATTTCTTCCCAAACATTATTACTGGGGTCAAGGGCATCGCGGCTTTGATCCACATATCCAAGTTTAACAGTTTCGCCAACCTTGAACGTGCCAGCGTCCGGTTGCTCTGATCCTGTAATCATTTTGAATAAAGTGGTTTTACCCGCACCATTAGGGCCGATAACGCCAACAATGCCGCCGGGTGGTAGGCGGAAAGAAAGGTCTTTAATCAAGAGC
>JALSHM010000060.1 GCA_026982235.1 Robiginitomaculum sp.
CCCATTTATGGGGGAAGTGGGCGTCTCTTGGCGCTCGATGAGGGGAACAAGTCCAGACGGCAGCAAGACGAGAGATTGCCCCCCATCCCCCCTTCGGGGTACCATTCGCGTCACGGGGCATTTGCCCCGTTTTGGCTCAAACCCCATAAATGGGGGAAGGAGTAAATTTTCCCTCATCTTTTCCCCTTCACATATCTGCGTTTGGCTTCTTCCATGCGGCGCATGTCGCGCACAGCGTTTTCTATAGCGATTTCGTCGGACTTGTCGGCATATCTAAATTCGCTATCGGCGTAGCGGTTTATTTCTTGAATAACCATATCGACGGTGATGGGCTTGGATAGCTCAGAAATCATACCCAGCTTAGTGTCATAGTCTTTGGCCAAAAACAAATCCGTGTTTTCCATCCATTCGTCGGGCAGTTCAAAATCCATAGCGCGAACCTTGACCGCGTCTGTGATATTTTTAATCGCCCGCCCGGTGAAGCGCGCGTCCACTTCTTGTATGGCTTTTAGATATGTGCCGAGCTTGGCGATAGTGTCGAGATTGCCAATATCTTTGGAGATACGGTCATAGACATTGCGCAAACCGTCTTCGTGGGGCTTGGCATGGCTTTCATAACTGGCGGCCACGGCTTTTTTAATTTGTTGGGCTTCGAACAGGTCGTGCTTGCCGACCGGAATATCGTGGTTTTTGCCCATGAGTAAATATAATATGTCAATATAGTCCGCTCGCGTTTGTGGGCCGTCCACGAGGAATCGTGCTGCGGCGCGTTGGCGCAGAGCATCGTCTACATTTTCGGGGTAATTAGAAAACATCCCAAATGTACAATTACCGCGCACAACGGTGTTGGCGCCAGCAAAACTTTCCATTAGCACGGCGGTGATTTCCAACTGCCCGGCGCTGGATTGCCGATCGCCGCGCTTGCCTGCAAGCTGATCAATATCGTCTATAGTGCCAAAGCCAATGACGCCCGGATCAATAATGTTTTTAATAAATGCCTTGGCATTTTGCGCCGACTTGCCTTGATAGCTATCTATGCTGTCGGTGGATAGGTTTTGATAACGAAATACATAGCCTGCGTTTTGGCAATAATCATTGATAAGCCCGGCCATCATTTGGATGAGGGTGGTTTTGCCTGTACCCGGCGCACCGTCGCCCATAAAGGTGAAAATAAACCCGCCCAGTTCTGCGAACGGATTAAGCTTGCGGGTAAAATCGTAAGCCATGAGCATTTTGGCAAGCTTCATGGCCTGGTATTTAGCAATATGATTGCCGACCACTTCATTGGGTTTTTTAAACGTCATGGTCAAGGTGGTGGACTTGCCGCGCATAGCGGGTGTGAAGCCTTGTATTTCAAAATCGTCGTCTTCTACGCGGTAACTTACGGACGTGAAGCCCCCCAGCCTAGGTGTGTTGGCGGCGCGTAAGGACACTTTCTCCATCAGCTTTTCTAGAAATGCCGTCACCACAGGAATAAGCTTGTCATCACTGGTGGCGAACAAAGCCAGGTCTTGGTCAAGCTCCCACAAAGCCCCCGTAAGTGCCAAATGGGGATTGTCGGTAAGTACTTCTTCAACCTCGCCTATGTCTACAGATGTATCTGCACTGTCTGCATTGGTGTTGGCCAATAAAAAGCTGGTCATATTAGCAAAGACATGCAGGCTAATGAGGGAGGATGCGGCCAGAAGCTCGCTAAATTCTATTTGCTTAGTACGGGCTAATGATCCGGCCAAATTATCTTTCATCAATTCGCTCAGACCCGTCTGATCCGCATATTGATCCGAGACCAACATGGCAGTGGCGAGGGCGCGGCGCATTGCATGCAGCACACTGGCTTGCAAAGGGCTGGTTAACGGGTCATCCTCGGTGGAGGTGGCAACACGATCCGCTATATGCACGCCTTCGGGGCGGGCGGTGGATTTGGTGACAAGACCGGGCGTAGTCGAACGAAATCTGCGTCTTGTACCAATGCCAGAAGAGCGCTCAGGCTTTGCTTTGATATTGACTTTTTTCGCCAAGCGCGGCGTGTGGTCAAACCCTGCCAGCAATAATTCAGCTGCCGCGTATTTCTCGCGGATGAGCTCTTCTTTAAGTTCCATTTGGTCTGCAGTGTTAGACATAATTCCCTTTATTTATAACTCAAAATTTTTGCGTTCTCGCCGACCACATATTTACGCACGCCGCGTAGGCTGGGCGGGTTTTTTTCTTCCAAAACTTGAAACGCTTTGTGAGGCAATATTAGCGAACGGCTGACATCGGTTGCCCCGTCTTGGGCGGCTTGGCTATCCAGCGTATCAATGCGGTATAGTTCTCTTTGTGCCGTACTGAACATGCCGGTTTTTTCTGTGGTCGTGCTTTCGGATACCAAGCTTTCCACTGTCCAGGCTAAGGCCCAATCCAGCCCTGGCTCGCTTTTGGCTTCGGCCAATATATCGCGCAAAGGGCCGTGTTGCTCGGTAAATTTATGGCTATACATAGGCCCTATATTAAAGCGCCGCAGGAATTTTGGATGCAGATCGTCAAAGTCTCGATCAAAACCCCGCGCAATGGTCAAAAGCTTCAAGGACGACATGGACTGGGCCATGAGGTGGCTTTGCACACGTGGCCAGCGCCGTTCGTCGCGCGGCAGGGCTTTGCGCCCCGTATCTTCTAGCTCCATCATATAAATAGCAGGCACATTGGTCTGGCTGTCATATTTCGCCCAATGGATAAGATATGAGCGGTGGTCACGCGAACGCTTACCGCTTATCCAAATGCCTTGCGGGTCATTGCTGGGTAAGAATAAAGACGCATCTGTCAAATATTCATAATATATTCTTTGGGATAAGGCATATTGCAATTTGGTGGGTGCGCTGTGTTCAGACAGGATATGGGTAATCATATCTTTTTTCAAACGCTCTTGGCTCGGTAGGGATTTTAAATGTTTTTTGGCCTGAGAGGCGTCTGCGGCCATGTGCAGGATTTCCTCATAAACCGGAAACCCGCTATCGATTTTGTCTATACTCAGGAGTGTGCCAATGTTTTCACCGACCCGGTTGGCCATGAGAAATTTATAAGATAAAGCCGTGAATGTATAGGACAGGCCAAGTAAATACATTTGCAGAATTTTAGATTCTGCGCTCGTGATCAATTTTTCAGCTTCGGATAATTTGGCGACTTGTCCAAGATGCCCAATGATGCGCTCGAATTTGCGAAAATATCGCCGTGTGGCTTGCGCCCCTTCCAATACTTTGTGGTCGAAAGCCAAAACATCAGAAGCCTTTACGGTGCCGATATTTGGGTTGGATTTTTTAAGCTGGGAGCGGGTTTTCGTCACCGATTTTCCCCCTAAGCTTCGCTGTCTGCACCATTTTGCCCATAAGCATTCTTATCATGCATTTCGACGATTTTGGCAAACCGTCTGGCAAAGCGTTCGTCGGCCTTGGCTTTTTCTTCTAACACTTTGCGGGCATAAAGAATATGGTCTTCGTGGCTTTCCATCATTTCAGCCATGCGGGAGTTTGTGGCCACACCTATGGCCGACATAGCGGCTTGCGCTTCTTGGTCAGTTTGTACACCGATCTCGTTAATCCTGTGGGCGACATCTTGTTGTTGGGCAGTTTTGAGAGATTTGGTCAAAGCATCATACAATACGACGCGCTGCTTGGTGTCGGTTTTGAGTTTGTTAATCAGCACCATTTGTGTGGCGGCCTGGTTTTGCAAACTATCGACCCAGGATTTGCCTTTTTCAATATAGCGCTCCAAGGTTTGGCTTTCGGCCAATTTAACCTGCTCCATCTGTGCGGCCTCATTATAGCGCCCGTTCAGATCTGCAAGCTCGCTTTCTAATTTAGCGCGTTTGCCGGCATTGGTTTCCATGGAGATTTTATTTTCAAGCTCGATGATTTGTGGATCCATCTCGAGCAAAACGGTTTTGAGATCATCCAAGGCAGAGACGGCGGCTTCGCGGTCAATGAGGGTCTGATTTAAATTGGCCTCCACCCGCTCTTTATGAGTTTGTAACGTATCAAGCTGGTCGGTCAGCAATTTGGTGATAACATTGGACTTGCCAATCAGGTCTTGTAATTTGTCGTCAATACTGGCCATACGCACCCGTTCTTGGCGCATGCTTTCGGCGCGTTTTTTGGAGAATATACCAATAAAACTTTCCCAGCCCGTTTTGGAGCGCATGCCGTCAAATTCTTTGGAAAACCCTGAGGTCACATCATCCAGACCCAAAATAAGGTCAGCGATATTGGCATTCATCAATTCTGCGTGGGCGTGGACATCGTCGAGGGAGGCATTTTCAATATCTATAGAAATATCGTTCCCTGCGGCCATTTTGGTACGCGCAGTTTCTATTTTGCCCGACAATTCGGCAATTTTGGCTTGGGCTTCAGCCACTTCTTTTTTGGATTTTTCTATTTGTGATGCAAAATCAGACATACCGTCTCCCCTCTATATTTGTTTCACTTATTAGGACATATATAGGGATGAATCGCGAGATTTCAATCGGGATTGTTGAGATTTTCGAAAAACACAATGTCGTAGACCTTATCTAGGTTGATAATTATAGCTCTTCAGTAATCGCCCAAGCGCCTTATCACCTTGGGACAAAACATCATCTCCTACACCAAATAATGCAACGATTTCAAACCAGCCGTTTCCGACCGCCTGATTAAGCAAGTCCTCTGCGGATAGGCATTGTCTTGCGGCGCGTTCGCTAAGTTTAAAATCTATATCCGCAAAGCCGTTATAGGTGCGGTAAATAAGTTCCGTGCAGGCTAGCCTATCTGCGGACGCAAAGTCGAAGACGAAATCATACAATTTCCCGCTATGGCTGAGGGCGCGGTTTAGGGCGGCGCTTAGGTGTTTGTGCGAAATTTTTGGGCGTAGGATAACGCAAGCATCAACTTGTAGTGTGTCTTCCGCTGGGCGGAACAATACGCCATCTTTTTTGGATTCTAAAAACCTAACCTCGCCGGGAATGCTTTGGTGTTCGGGATTGCTTATCGCTACGTCCATCGCGACTCGTTCGTTGTCCGTACCAATATAGAGTGCAGCGTGGGGCCAAAACCCCGGCAAAAACAGATTGCTCATAGCATCGTCGTGGCGGGTGACAAACACATCACCGGGGCGGGCAAGGCTGAGTAATTCCGTGCGCACGCTGTCGGTGATCCGCTTGCTTGCTCCTCGGCGTTTGACCAATGGTTGCTTTAATTCAGCTATATCACTGCCGACAGCTTCGAATAAGAAAAACATGGTTTTGGAAACGGCAGAGAGGCGGCGCCTGCGCAGGGAAAAAATGTTGAACCTGATTTTGCGTTTTAAATGAGCGCGGAACCTCGTCTCGAAATATGGCTCTTCA
>JALSHM010000061.1 GCA_026982235.1 Robiginitomaculum sp.
CCGAAAAAACCACCAAAATCCTGCGCCAAGCCCCGACCCCGGATGGGCATGTACCCCATTGGCTCGCACGCAATGCGCAACCCATAGCCTATAAAACCGGAACTTCATACGGGTTTCGCGATGCTTGGGCGGCGGGATATACGGATAAATGGACCGTGATAGTCTGGACGGGACGCCCCGATGGCCAAACCCAAGTCGGCAAAACCGGGCGTGGCACAGCGGCACCTTTATTGTTTGATGTGTTCGCCAGCCTGCCAGATGCGCTCGGAAATGTGCCGTTTGAACGCATGGCAGACGCCCCGCGCGGTGTGGAAATGTTCGGCGGTAAGCCAGACACCGCGCCTGTACTTCTGTTTCCGCCGGACGGGGCAGAAATAGCCGTGGAGGATTTCGGTCCGGCTGCAAACGGCTTAACCCTCACCGCCCGCTCGCCCGCCCGTTCTAAATTGGCGTGGTATGTGGACGGTCATAAATTGACCCCTAAGCGCCTAAATGGTCAAACGGTTTGGCAACCCCAAAAACCTGGCTTTTACAAGGTCAGCGTCGTCGATGACCAAGGCGCAACCATCAGCGCACATATACGCGTGATGGCGGTGCAGTGATTATAATTCATCAAAAATTTGTTTATTATCAATGAAATACATATCTATATTTAATGTGGTTTTATGGGCGTGGATTGAGGGCCAGTCTGTATAGGAGAAGGTGGAGACGAACAGGTTTTGGCTGTGATAAAAATCGCTAAGTGTGCGACTTAGCATCATTTGTGGCACGCAAATGCCGCCGCCGGATGTTTTTAATATAGCCAATATATCACCCGATAAGGGATGTTTTGAGGCCCAGCCATAGCGAACACCTATCATATAATCGTCGTCCAAGCGTGGAATAATACCATCTTTACTGATATGTATATCATGGCTGTCTGCCACTTCTTTGCTGACATCTGCGCACCAATGGCTTAGGCATAGGGGGATGTCTGGCGCTAGGTCGTGAATACGGTACAGGACTTCGGGCACCCAAGACACATATATGGCTCTGTATTGCAGGCGGTAATACATGACCAGGGCATGGATTTCATGCTCAAACCCTAAGTCTTTAATGTCGATAAGAAGTTTGGCGGTCTGGTTTTTATGGACTTTTATGGTGCTGAACAGGGCGTCTAGGGTGGGCATATGGGAAAATGCCCCGCCGAGCCTTATATAATCAGAGGCTTTGTAGTCACACAGATATTTTTTATTGCCATTTCCGTCTAATGCGTATTCGTCGTGATAGACCATAGGCGTGCCGCATTTGGCCATGCGGACATCAAACTCTAGGTTTTGCACGCCGAAATCCAGGGCAGCTATCAGGCCGTTTAGAGTGTTTTCCCGTGGTGCAAACCCGCGAAATCGGTGCGAAATGAGCGCACCGATTCCGATTTTTGCATTGGCTGGGTCGTGATTATTTAGGTTTGGCAAAACCGCGATCCCGCATCAGGGCTTCGACCTCGACATCGCGTCCTCGGAAACATTTAAACCCATCAGCCGGGTCAATCGTATTGCCTACAGACATGATACAATTTTTCAGCCGGGCAGCAGTGTCTTTGTCGTAAAAGCTTCCAGCCTCGACAAAGGCTTCGGCAGCATCTGCGGTCAATGTATCCGCCCATAAATATGAGTAATATCCGGCGTGGTATCCGCCTGAGAAGATATGGTTGAAATGGGGGGTGCGGTGACGCATGACGATTTCGCTCGGCATATCTAGGGCTGCAAGGGTTTCGCGCTCGAATTTATCCGGATCAATGGGGTCGCCGCCTGCCATGTGTAATTTCATGTCAATAAGGGCTGAAGCCAGATATTCCGTGGTGTCAAAGCCTTGGCGGAATGTAGAGGCTTTCTTGATTTTTGCCAAAAGCTGTTCGGGAATAGGTTTGCCTGTTTCGTAATGTACCGCATATTTATTCAGCACTTCCGGCGTCGTCATCCAGCGTTCATAAAGTTGCGACGGAAACTCCACATAATCCCGCGAAACCGATGTACCAGACAAGCTTGGATAGGTGACATTCGAGTTAAGCCCGTGAATAGCGTGGCCAAATTCGTGGAACATGGTGTTTGCATCGTCCCAGGAAATTAGGACAGGTTTACCATCTTCTCCTTTGACAAAATTGGAGTTATTGGAAACGATAACTGTGGTGGCCTTACCGTCCAGTTTTTGCTGGGTACGGTAAGCATTCATCCAAGCGCCAGAGCGCTTGCCTTTGCGAGCATAGGGGTCGAAATACCATAGGCCAACATGTTTGCCATCCGCGTCTTTAACTTCCCAAACCCGAACATCTTCGTGAAATACGGGGACATCTTCGATTTGCTCAAATTGAAAGCCATAAAGTTGCCCTGCTGCCCACATCATGCCTTCGCGTAGTTTTTCCATTTGTAGATATGGTTTCACTTCGTTGAGGTCGAGATCATATTTGGCCTTGCGGACTTTCTCAGCGTAATAACGGTAATCCCATGGCGCGATTTTGATAAAGACGCCCTCAGCGTCGGCAATGGCTTGCATTTCGGCGACTTCTTCCTTGGCGCGGCCTATGGCGTGTGGCCAAACTTTTTCCATCAAGGCAATCGCATTCTCAGGCGTCTTGGCCATTTGGTTTTCCAGCTTCCAGTGGGCATGGGTTTTATAGCCCAATAGTTTTGCCCGCTGGTCACGCAGTTGCAGGATTTCTGTGATAATCTTGTTATTGTCCCATTTATCGCCATTATCACCACGGTTATAATAGGTATTCCACACTTTTTCGCGCATGGCCCGATTGTCGGAATAGGTTAGGAAGGGATCCATTGAGGAACGGGTGTTTGTAATCGCCCATTGACCTTCCTTGCCATTGGCTTTGGCAGCAGAGGCCATGGATGTCTTGAGCCAATCCGGCAGGCCTGCCAGACCAGCTTCGTCTTCAATAAAGGTGACATAGCTTTCTTCGTCGTGCAGTACATTTTGCCCAAATTGATTGGTCAAAGTGGCGAGGCGAGCGTTAATCTTGCTCATTTTGGCTTTGTCTTCGTCGTTCAAGGTTGCACCTTGGCGGACAAAACCATCATAATAGTTTTTCACAAGCCGTTTTTGCTCGGTGTTCAGGCCGTCCATGTTTTCGTAAACCGCTTTCACGCGCGCAAATAGCTTGGGGTTTTGGTTGATCTCATCGCTCAACTGCGAAAATTTTGGCGACATTTCTTTGAGGATGCTGGGTATCTCCCCTTTGTTGAGATTGCTGGCATATACGAAAAATATTGTGGCGGCGCGATTGAGGGCGGCACCTGATTTTTCCATGGCAATAATGGTGTTATCAAAATTTGGTGCGGCCTCATTGTCAGCAATTTTGTTGGTTTCAGCCCGCGCCATATCAAAGGCCGTGTTCAAGGAGGGGGTAAAATTGGCTACTTCTATTTTATCCCAAGGCGGCACACCTCCATATGGGCCAGACCATTTGTCTAGCAACACATTCCCGGTCTCAACGTCTTGTATCAGCATTTGGCTTTCCGTGAGTTTGGGGGTTTTCTCGCCGCACGACGTGACACCAAGCGCCAATACGGCGGCAATAGCTGTGGTGAGTGTTAATTTGGATAATTTACGCATGATAGGCTCCTATGAAAATTTGGTTTGTTATAACCAAATGTGCGAATAATGCGAGCAGATTTTTCGTGCGCGCGACTTACTTAAAAACCATATGCCGATAAAGCTCAATGCGGTCTCCATCAAACCCAGGTGCCGCATTTTCAGGGCGTAGTGGGGCGAGACCGTCAGTCTGTTCTGGTGCTAAGGAGATGTTTTCTTGCAAAGAAAACTCAACAGACTTGTCTTGCGCATAGACCATTTTAACCCGGTAAATATGATTGCCAGGGCCTCTGATAGATATGGCTTTGGCGTTAAACCCAGATTTACTGCCCTTTGAATCCGCATGAAATTCGCCCGCTAATTGGTCATTGATAAAGATTTGCTGCGGCCTGTTGTCCGCTGGGAATCTTAGATATAATCCATAGCCATTATTGCTGGCTTTTATATCTGCCATAAAAATCCGCTTATCCGCCGCAATATCATCTGAAATTAACTTAAAATTGGGTGGCGGTAAGTCCTGATATTTCGCTTTTTTAGCATATATTTGTTTTTCATATAGGCCATAGCGGAGATAGTCAGGCTCGGATTTAGAAAAATCGGCTGCGCGCAAAAAATCACCGTCCCGTGCCAAATAGGTTTCTGATATCCAACGGCTTTCGGAAGTTTGCATATTTTGTTCTAAAACCAAATTTTGAATACGGGGATGGGCTGGGTTGAAACCAGGCAGAAAGGCACTGGTGAGCGTGGCGGCGAGTGTCAAGGCGGCGAGGCCCAAACCCAATAATTTGCTGGTGTCCGGTGCTTTACGCGCAGCGCGTAATAATACTGGCAAGAGGACAAGACTAAGAGGTAAGAGCGGTATAATCCGGACATAGGCCTGTTTATAGGGGATAATGACTTCGATAGCGATAAAATGGTATATTGCCATATATGCTGTCGTGATAAGGCCGAGATGCACGGCCCAGATAAAGCGTTCATGTTTGCGCAAAATATCAATGATAAAACCGAGCGCCATGGCCAGTGCCGGGATAAGAAATTGATAGGCTATGCCTGTCATAAAGATTGAAGCCAGTAGCGAGAACAGCGCCAATAAGACACCGACACTACTGGCCAATATATTATAATTTACGGTTATGCGTGTGCGAAACACTTTGGCGATTACCCAAATAGCCAAACCCGTACTGGCGAGCAGGGCAATGCGGCCTGGCCATGGGTGGGGATGGTCAAGATAAAACAGGGAAGGCCAGCGTCCAAGCGGGAAAGATAATAAATAGCCAAAGAGCACAGGCAATAAAATCACACCAAGGCAAGCCCCGGTGGTGAGAAAATCTTGTTTCCAACCGACACGGCTCTTATAGGTGGCTATAGCCATGATGATAAGCGCCAAAATCGAAAGCGGTAAATTCAGCCCGGACGACCAATTTACCAAAACCCGGCCAAACAAATCAAAATAAGTGGCATTAGCATCACTGTTTATCGCATTTAAATCCATGTCTCGAAATGCCCGCACAGCGTCCAGCGCATTATCGCCGTGGTGTTGCAAGCTCGATTTATCCAAGTGCGCCAAATCATCTCGAACCGAGTGATAAAGGGCTACATCGCCCGTAAAGGCAAAGTTTAGCCCTGCGACACCCATGGGTTTATAGATGGAATAGTCCGTGTCATTGGGCAAGCGTTTATAGATTTCAAACGAGAGGGAATTGGCTACGGGATGAGAGCTGGCCTTGGCATAT
>JALSHM010000062.1 GCA_026982235.1 Robiginitomaculum sp.
CCAATATACGAGCGGCTTTAATGGCGGCGCGGCGCTCTTCTTTGCTGGTTTTTATCTTTTCCGCCTTGCCGCCCTGATGCAGGTTAGAGCGAAATTCGCCCGCTTGTGCCGTGCGTTGGATGGCACCAACAACCTTGCCGTCTACCACCAGCAGACGAATATCGGTGCCAGAGGCTTCTTTGACAAATTCTTGCACCAAAAAATGCGCTCGTAGGCCGCGAAAGGCTTCGACCAATGCAGATGCGGCTTTGCGGGTTTCGGCCAGAACCACGCCCTTGCCTTGGGTGGACGAGAGCAGTTTTACGACCACAGGTGAACCACCTGCCAGATCAATAATTCCGTTGGTATCGCGTGACGACATAGCAAAGGCCGTATTGGGCATGCCAAGCTTGTGTTGCGCCAGCATTTGGTGGGCGAGGAGTTTATCCCGCGACGCCCCAATGGCGGCGGCGGAGTTCAGACAATATGTGCCCATCATTTCAAATTGCCGCACCACGGCCATGCCGTAAAATGTCATGCGCGTGCCAATGCGCGGAATAATGGCGTCAAAACGGGGCAAGGCATTGCCGTCATAATGTACGGCTGGGCAATGCTCGTTAATGGCCATATAACAACGGCTGGTCTCGATACATTCAATCACATGGCCGCGCGCTTCGGCGGCTTCTATCATTTTGCGGTTGGAATAATTGCCTGGCTCATGGGTGAGAATACCAATGCGCAGGGGGCGGCGGGTTGGATTTTTTCTCCGGCGTTTTTTATAAACATCATAGGAAAGCTCTGGCTGGAGAAAGGATTCGGATGGATTGATATGGCTCAATTCGTCAATAGCCGATCGCCCAAGGAGCATACGATAGCCCATATTGTCGCGATTGGTGAGGGTGATTTCTATGGGCCAGCTCTTGTCGCCAATGGTGATTGGGGTCTCAATAACATAACGGGATTCGCTCTCGCCATTGGAACTAACAACCGAACGGCGACCAATAACACGCGCAGAGCAAACAACTTCGATGCGTGGATCGTCCGGATCCGGATGCATGATAAAACGCACTTGTGGATTGCTGGCGCTACCAAAGGGTTCAATGGCAATGGCGTGTAGGGCGGAGGTGCGAGCACCCGTATCGACCTTGGCTTTGATAGCCGGCAGGCCGAGGCTTGAGAGGGAGACCCATTCTGCCCACCCTAATCTAAATTCAGAAGCTTCGTCGTGGCTCATATTTTCACTATCCAATTTGTTGCTAAGGCTTTACGCAGTCGGTTGAACCGTTTAACACATAATTGGATAAAACAGCAATCGGGAATAAATATGCAAAATCGTGAAAGCATGGAATATGATGTCGTTATCGTCGGAGCGGGACCTTCGGGACTATCCGCAGCCATTAGGCTCAAACAACTGGGCGGGGACGATATAAATGTGGTTGTGCTGGAAAAGGGTTCTGAAGTTGGCGCACATATTTTGTCGGGTGCAATTCTTGACCCGAGCGGGCTGGATGCGCTTATCCCGGATTGGAAAGACAAAGGTGCGCCGATTAAGGTTGCGGTTAAGGAAGATAAGTTTCTGACCCTGACCGAGACAGGCAGCAAAACAATTCCCAATTTTATCATGCCGCCTTTGATGAATAATCACGGGAATTATATTGTCTCCATGGGGAATGTTTGCCGCTGGATGGCAGAACAGGCGGAAGGCTTGGGCGTTGAGATATTTCCCGGCATGTCTTGCACAGAACTGGTTTATAATGATGACGGTTCTGTCAAAGGTGTGGTCGCAGGCGAATTTGGCCGGGGGCGTGCGGATAGTACCGAAACACCAGGCTATGAGCCGGGCATGGAATTGCACGGGAAATATGTATTTTTGTGCGAAGGTGCGCGCGGTTCCTTGAGTAAACAAGTCATTGCAAAATACGGCCTAGATAAAGATTGCGACGTGGGTAAATACGGCCTTGGCATTAAGGAAATTTGGGACATCAAGCCGGAAAACCACGTTGAGGGCAAAGTCCTGCACACATCCGGTTGGCCGCTTGAGGACAAAGCTGGCGGTGGCTCGTTCATGTATCACGGGGAAAATAACCAAGTATATATCGGCTATATTATCGATCTTAGCTATGAAAACCCCTATGTTTATCCGTATATGGAGTTTCAGCAGTGGAAGCACCATCCTGAAATCGCCAAAGTCTTAGAAGGCGGTAAGCGGGTGTCATATGGTGCGCGTGCTGTGACCAAAGGCGGCTATCAGTCAATCCCCAAAACCGCATTTCCGGGCGGGGCTTTGCTCGGTTGTTCGGCGGGTTTGGTGAATTTGCCGCGAATCAAGGGTAATCATAATGCTATGCATTCCGGTAAGGCAGCAGCGGAAGCAGCTTATGCTGCCATTCAAGACGGGCGGTCTGCGGACGAACTTGTCGAATATGACGCAAATCTGCGCTCTGGGCCGGTGGGCAAAGACTTGAAACCTGTGCGCAATGTTGCACCGCTGAATGCAAAATACGGTGCCAAGCTCGGTGGGATGCTGCTGGGCGGTATGGATATGTGGTGCGCGACAATATTTAAGTTTAATTTGTTTGGGACACTTAAACACGGCAAAACCGATGCGCAAGCAACCGGATTGGCCAAAGACTTCCCGGTAATTGAATACCCCAAACCGGACGGCGTATTATCTTTTGACCGCCTTACCAGTGTAAGCTTCTCTGCCACTAATCATGCTGAGGAACAGCCTTGTCATCTAAAGTTGGTTGACCCGGAAATCCCCATAAAGGTCAATCTGCCAAAATGGGCGGAGCCTGCACAGCGTTATTGTCCGGCAGGGGTTTATGAAATACTAGAAGAAAATGGCGTGCAACGTTTTCAAATCAACGCACAAAATTGCGTCCACTGCAAAACGTGCGACATCAAAGACCCAAGCCAGAATATCAATTGGCAGTGCCCAGAGGGCGGTGGCGGCCCTAACTATCCGAATATGTAGGAAGCTTTACATGGTAAAAATAAACTCTTTGCGTAAAGCCCCAATGTCGGCGTTGGTTTCGGTGTTGGTGCTGGTCGCCTTGTCCGGCTGTGCGACGACTATGGGCGCAAGTTCGGTGGAGCGCGGGCAGTCTTTGTCACCCAAAGCACAATTGTATGCGGATTATGTATCTGCGCGTTATGCTAGTAATTTAAATGATGCGGCTTCGCGTTCAGCATATTTTTCAAGAGCCTTTGCCCGCCGTCCGCACGATTTGGATTTGGGGCAAAAAGCTTTGGCGGCTGCAATAAATAATGGCGAGAGTGCATTGGCGCGGGCTTTGTCCATCGAGATTTTAGCGCTTGACGAAACTGACGGCACTGCCCGCGCCGTAATGGGAGCAAATGCCCTTGCTAAAGGTAGATATAAAAAAGCTTTGGAATATCTAGCCGATGCAAATGCAGGTATCGGGATCGAGAATTTCAATACTTTGATGCGGGGTTGGGCTCACATTGGTCTTGGTGATAGAAGTGCTGCAAAAATAACTTTTGCAGACATGAAAGGCGGTAAATATTTCGAATTTATCGGCAATATGCAACAGGCCATTATTGATATGCAAGAGGGGGATATTGAGGCCGCCATTAAGACTTTCGCTGAAATTGACAAAGTCAATTTGGCGCCCATAGAATCTACATTGGCGCAGGCGCGTGGGTATATGTTGCGGGGCGAGAAAGATAAGGCACTGGACGTGCTAAATACATATGCTGATGCCAATGGCGGCTCATTAACCGGGCCTATCCGTTTCACACTAGATGCAATCAATGCCGGCCAGAAACTACCGTGGAAATTAACTCCAGCGCAGTCGGCATCGCGGGCTGTAACCGAGCCGGCATTTCGTTATTATGGGGCACAACAACAATTCGAATCTGCCGAGACCTTCTTGCGGATTGCCCTTGAACTGGATCCCGAGAATGACAAAGCCCGCTTGTTTCTTGGTAGCGTATTAGAGCAAGTTGACAGGAATGAAGATGCTATGAACGAGTATGCACGCATCGGACAGTTGTCACCATTTTCTGTATCGGCAAGATTGTCGGAGTCTGATATTTTGTTTGGCGAGGATAAAAACGAAGAGGGCATCAAAGTTCTGGAATCCATTCAGGAGACCCATCCATCCCGCGTGACACAAGGTTCCCTTGGGCGTGCTTATTTGATTTTGGAAGATTACGAAAAAGCTCTACCCTATTATGAGGCCTTGATTGCGGATATGTCAGAGGACGAGCTTAAAAAAAACCCGCAGGTCAAATATTTACGGGGCATATGCTTGGAGCGTTTGGGGCGCTGGGAAGAAGCGGTCACGGATTTTGAATTTGTCCTTAAGTACAATCCGGACGATGCTGATGTTCTGAACTATCTTGGCTATACTTGGGTCGATAAAGGTGTGAATTTGACCAAAGCTTTCGCTATGATTGAAAAGGCGGTGGAGTTAGAGCCGACAAGCGGTGCGATTATCGACAGTTTGGGCTGGGCGCATTATAAACTTGGCCGTTATGGTCAAGCCCGAATAAATCTTGAGGAAGCGGCTGAACGGTCTCCGACCAGTGCGACAATTATTGACCATCTTGGTGACGTATATTGGAAGCTCGGGCGTAGAAAAGAAGCTAGTTATCAGTGGGAGCGCGCCTTGTCCCTTGATCCGACCGACAAGGAATTGAAGGCAATTAAGGCTAAACTCAAAGGCGGGCTAAGAGCCGCAGTACAATAATTCTATGTCTAAACCTGAAAATTTATTGGTTGAAACCGCTTGGCGGGAGACGGCGCGGGCGAAGATAAATCTGACCCTACATGTGGGGGCAGTGCAAGATAATGGCTATCACCCCTTACACAGTCTTGTGGTGTTTGCAGATTTCGGCGATGTGCTGGACGGGCAAATTGCCGAAGACTTTAGTCTAAAAATGGTGGGGCCATTTGCGGGCGATACACCGGGTGGGAACGATAATCTGCTCATGACCGCCGCTCGTGTCATTGCCGAGAATAACTATGTTGAGGCGCGGCTAGCCTATAAGCTCAATAAAAAACTGCCTGTTGCGTCGGGTATTGGTGGGGGCAGTGCCGATGCTGCGGCGGCGCTCAGATTATTATCCCGCGCAGACCATGTGGACTGGTCTGAACATGCGGAAAGCTTTTTGCCCTTTGGTGCAGATGTGCCTGTATGTTTTTTGTCGCGCACCTGTATAATGGAGGGGATTGGCGAGCAAATCTTGCCTTGGCCAGGTTTGGGACAAATCCCGGCTATTTTGGTCAATCCGGGCAAGAGTTTGCGCACTAAAAATGTGTTTGATAAATTTGATATTGTCGGGGTTTC
>JALSHM010000063.1 GCA_026982235.1 Robiginitomaculum sp.
CGACATTGGCCGAAGCAGAAATCGCCTGGACCCCCAATAAATTACCCCTCCCGCAAATTGACGGGGATGATGTGGATGTTGTTGGCGCGGACGGAAACTCAAAAGAAGTTCTTACCGTTTATGCTAAATGGCTGCATGATGCGCGCACCGGGTTTACGCGCACCACCCTTGGGGTGCGTTCAGACGGAGACCCAGACGGGCTAGCGGCCATACGCCAGAAAAACCTAGTTGCGGCTCTCGCCTTTGGGCCGATGTTGCTGTCGGGTGTTGATTTCGAAGACGATGTTATTGGCTCCAGCGCCCGTATGGCGGCGCTGTTGGCTGCAGTCGGTTTTGCTACAATTGATCTGAGCGATGGCTCGGGCGCAGAACGGCCATTGGTCGGGGACGGGTCCAAGGCCGTATTGATAGCTCTTGAGGCCGAAGCCCAGACCCGTTCGCTTGCGGATATCGACGAAGACTACCAAATAAAACTCACCTCTGATTATGTGGCAACGGTTCACATTGACGGCGGTGTGCTCGGCATAAAAACTGCCGCCGATAGCCCTATGAAAATCCGCTATAAAAATGTCGGGTTTGAATTTGATAGTAGCAAGGATGGCTGGGAGAAATTTGGTATTGCCTATAATACCAGCTCTATGGAAGTTGAGGATCCCGGCAAGTGGGAAATTTCAGGTGTGCTAGGAAAGTTGTTACGGATTGTCGAAATAGCCATGGGTCGCGGCTCTTTGTGGATAGAAGCCCGCATCGCCATTGCTATGAATATCGGCATTGTCGAAATATCGGAAGCAATAATCCGGTTGACATTTATTGACGGACAGCTCTTACCGAAATTTGAACTACGCGGTTTCACGGTTAAAGCCGATATCCCTAAAGTCCTAGAAGGTGAAGGCCGCCTGCGGATTGAGGACGGCGGTATTATTCGAGCAGGCGTCGAGGCCAATATTATACCCCTAGGTATGGGTGCCAATGCCGCCATTGCCTTTGGCAAACCGCCGCAAATTGATCCGGACGTATTTTTGTCGCTGGCACTTGGGGTGCAGTTTTCTACCCCCTTGCCTTTGGCTTCATCCGGAGCTGCGCTCTACGGTATCAACGGCATGTTTGTTATGAACGGAGGTCGGGCCGTCAACACTGCCAACCCCGACCCCATAAGCCGGGAGCTTGAATGGTGGGGGAAAGACCCTGAAATTAAATATGACCCTGAAAGCGGGCAATATGCACTCGGTGTGGGCGTGGTCGTAGGCACTATGCCGGACGCTAGTTTTTGCTTCTCTGCTTCGGGCATGGTTGTGGTTGGTTTTCCTGACCCAGAAGTTATTTTGGGTGTGGAGGTTGAAATTATCTCGGTGCCGGATACTAAGGCAAAAGATCAAAAATCTGGATCGTCTGCAACAATAACTGGTCTTATTGTTATTGACGACGAAGCCGTCAAAGTGGCGGTTTCTGCGGAATACACAATCCCGAAAATCTTGTCATTAAAAGTACCATTTGGTGCTTATTTTCCTTATTCGGGCGACGGTACATTTGTCCGGCTTGGTTCGGACGGACAAACCCAGTTCCAGCGTTTCGGAGAGCCGATTACGCTAAAATTATTACCAGGCACACTTGACGTGCAAGCCTGGTCTTATTTGATGATAGAAGAAGGCGGTTTACAATCTCTTGGCGGCAAGCCTGAATTTTCCTTCTCCGGCTTCTCTGTTGGCTTCGGCGCTGGTTTCAGTATTAACTGGAGCGCAGGCCCGATTAAACTATCCGCTTCCGCCGCCGTATATGTCGGGTTTGGCACCCAGCCTTTGATGATCAAAGGCGGCATATTTGTGGACGGTGAACTTGATCTGGTTGTGCTGTCTATCTCCGCCTATGGCCATCTGATTTTGACATATCTGGACGGTGATGTCTATCTGGACGGCGAGTTTTGCGGCGAAGTCGATATGTTCTTCTTCTCAATCAAAGGCTGTGTCGGTGTCAGCATTGGTGGTAGCAGCAATTTTGAACCGCCAGAACCCGAGCCACCTGTGGCCAGTATTTCGCTCACTGACCGCCGTGACCAAATCATGGGCGAAGCGGCATTGTCCAGCGCCTCTATAGCTGGTGAAGCCGTATTTGCAGTGGATAGCAACGGTAATAACACCGGCGTGTCTCCCAATGAAAACAATACGGTTTGGCCGGATACCGCGCCTGTGTTGCACTTCAAACACTATGTTGAAAACGGGCTTGGCAACAGTGTGGATCCGCAATTCTCTGCAGCAGGAACACCAAGCCAACCTAAATGGTTTGGCTCTAACCGCTTGAAATATGCCTACCGTATTGACAGCATTACTTTAACTGAAAAAGTGAGCGGCACTAGGGTCGCTGGCAGTGAACCCCTACAAACCACATGGATGACCTCGCCCTATCGCCAACCAAATAGTTCTGGTGTTGATAATCCTGAACCAAGCGAACACGAAGGTCCGAACCTAAAACTCTTGGATTGGAACCCCTGGTCATGGGTGGTTAATCTGGACGACGGCGGCGAAAGTTCTACAGGTGACCCAGCACAAGGGGTCGAAGAAATTTGCGACCCTGTGCCCGCACCACAAGGTGCTTGTGTGTTTGGACGTGCAGCGGAAGGCGGTGTCTGGCACGTCATTACAATGCGCCAGTCTCCCCTAGATGAAGGGCCGTATCCTAGCCGGTTTTATGTAACGGGTGAACCTGTTTTACGGAGTGGAAGTACGCGCATAATTCGCCGCGATTTGCACATGTTTATTACGCAAAGCGGCAGTACGGTCAGTTCAGGGGCGATTGTCAACCTACCGTTCACCATTACCCACGGCGGTATGAATTTAGCCCGGGGCTATCAATTACCGCAAATTCGCCGCACGACAACAAGCGGTGCGGTGGATTCCAGCTTACCGTGGGAAGGTATGTTCGACAGCGAAGTTTGCAAGCCAAAAGTTACACTATTGGTGTGCAGTCCTGTGGACACCAAACCCGGCGGTGACGATAAAAAATGCACAGAGTTTAAAGGTGTAAAACCGAGCGGCAAGCACGAAGTCTTAACGCACGGCAATATGACTATTCGTCAGATTAACCCACGCAAACCGTTCACTCTAACGGACCAGGTGAACGCGGTCACCCGCCCTGCGACGCAGGGGCAAGACGGCAACGCAGATATTCAATTTCCATCAGACGGTATTGAAATAAGCTTCAAGCCGCCATGTCTACAGTTCGAATTATATTTCATGAAATTTACAAATGCCGACATTAAATTGGAGGCGCTGGGTGCAGACGGCAAAGTCGTATCAACGCAAACGGTCAGCGGCCCGCAAGGCGCGCCTTTGGTTGGCCGATTGAATGCAGTCGATGGTATTTTCCGCATTCGTGTGACGGGCGGCGGCGGTGAAGCTTTCCTTTACCGTATTTGTTGTATTGGCAAAACCGACGGCGTACCAGAGCCGGCGCCTGATCCGGATAATCACTGCGAAGATTTCCGGGGTGTTAAACCGAAGCCGCGCCCTGTCAAATCGTTCAAACATAAAGGCTTTGTCTTTAACCCGGTAAAATCTACCGATACATTATTGCTGCGCGATGTTGTTGACCAAAACCCGACACCACCTGTTGCGGGACGAGATAGAAGTGCATCAATTAGCATTCCGCGCGCGGGCGTAAAAATTACACTAGACCATCCTTGCAAGACCGTAGAAGTTTGGGTGATGAAATTTAACTCCGAGCAAATCAAGGCTACGGGTTTAGATGCGCAAGGCAGGCCAATTGCCAGTGCCAATTCAGCTTCAACCCAGAGCAAACCTTTGCGCATCATGCTACGAGCCCGGTCCGGCCAATCTATAACCGAGATAATTCTAGAAGGCGGCGGTAACGAATCTTTTGTATTCCGTATTTGTTGCCTAGATAAAGATATTCCGCAAACCGAATGTTTGACCTTTAAAGACGCAAAAATCCGCGGCGGGTCCGTAAACTCGTTTGAGTATATGGGATTGGTTTTCTTGGATTTATCAGGTAAAAATCTGCTGCGGCTCACCGATACTGTTAATGCTAAAACCAATCCGGTCAAGCCCGGCCGCGACCGCGTTGGAGAGCTTAGTTTTTCTGATAAAGGGTTGCGTATTGAAATTACTAAAGCTTGCGACCGT
Organism: Robiginitomaculum sp.; assembly: GCA_026982235.1. Lineage (GTDB taxonomy): Bacteria > Pseudomonadota > Alphaproteobacteria > Caulobacterales > Maricaulaceae > Robiginitomaculum_A. Next base: position 4,137 of record JALSHM010000063.1, read on the forward strand.
ATCACTTTGCACTTGATGCAATTTGCCGGCCCCGTGAGAGCCGTTGCCTTCAATGCCCTTGGCGCCAGAACCAGTTTAACCGCCAGCGCCAATAAACAAAAAACAGAACAGGTGCTAAACCTTAAAGGGCCAGGCATCACAGCTGTTGAGATTTACGGTGGCAATGGCGAGGCCGTATTATTTAAGATTTGTTGTCATATGCGCAAACGGAGTCTTAAAGGTGGCCTCAAAGATAGGTTGAGAGGACGCCTCGCGGATCATTTGGATGTATTGACATCGCGGCGGGATATTATGGCCGAGGCAGTCCGGGTTGACCGGGTTAGCCATATTACGCCTTTTGCAAGAGCAACGGCCCTTACAACAGCTACAGCCGTGCCAGCGCAGATGCATGCGGCGCTTGCGGCGACGAGCAGGTTCCCGACGGTAATGGGGATAGAAGATGTTTTGGTGAGCACGGCATGGCCCGGAACAGTGATTGAAACCCGCCGTGTGGGCAACCGTATGTGTGCCGTCATTGAATATGACAGCGCAAGGATTAGCGACAAGGATTGGGACGGTTTTCATATTCGACCAAGACCAGGCCAGCGGATTACGTTATTATCAGTCTGTGCCACAGATAAATTTGCCAAAGACCAACACACGGCTGACCAAGCTGCGCGGAATGATTTACATGACACTATGGTCGACGTTACGGCTACGGATGTAACCGAGCGGCGGGAAATCGTACTGGAACCCGGAAAAGACTATGACCTTGATATTAGATGGTCGTGGCAATCATGGCAGTCCAATGAGGATGCGACCAATTCGCCGCCCGCAACACCGCCCAATACATGGACGACGGCGGCTAGCCCTCAGTCTTTCCATTTTGCGGTTGCCGAAGAAGACACAAACACAGCATTAACCCAGGACGGTCTTAACGAATTTGTATTTGATGCCCGCGATGTTGCGCGCCACTTGAAGCGGTTAGAACCTGCTAGCGGCCGTGCGGTACACTTTACCGACGATCCGCTTTGGGTGCATTTTGATCTGGGACATGTGGAACAATTATTGGAACAATATGACCGCGAGATAGAAATCGCCGTGCGCCGCACAGATCCGCCGCCACAAACACCGGGCCTAAGCACAGTA
>JALSHM010000064.1 GCA_026982235.1 Robiginitomaculum sp.
TGTTTGTTCCATGCATAGCGCCCATAATGATCGATAGAACTGAACACCTGATCGGCGCGGAAAGTTTCCATAAATGCGCACGGACCAAAGTCTATGGTTTCGCCGGATATGGCCATATTGTCCGTATTCATAACCCCGTGAATAAAGCCAAAGCTCATCCACTTTGCTATAAGTTTTGCTTGTTTATCAATAGTTTGGGTGAATAAGTGTAAGTAAGAATTGGTGTTGTCTATTTCGGGATAGAGGCGTTCTATGGTGTAATCCGCCAATGCTTTGAGCGCACTTTCGCCTTGTTTCACGCCGTCTGTCATCAATCTGGCAAATTGAAATGTGCCGACACGGATATGGCTTTGCGCGGTACGCACTAAAATAGCGCCAGGGTGAATTTTCTGTCGCATCACAGTTTCGCCCGTGGTGATGGCGGCGAGGGAACGGGTCGTCGGAATACCGAGCGCGGCCAGGCTTTCTGAAAATATATATTCCTTCAGCACAGCCCGCAAAGTCGCCTTACCGTCCCCGCCGCGCGAATAGGGTGTGCGGCCACTGCCCTTTAAGTGAATATCATAGCGCCCGCCCGCGCCGTCGACAATTTCGCCGATTAACGCTGCCCGACCATCCCCAAGGCGCGGCGAAAACCCACCAAATTGATGCCCAGAATAGGCCATGGCGATGGATGATATATCACCGGACTTTTGCCCCGCGAAGAAATTGAGTGCGTCTGGTGAACCAAGCCAATCTGCCTCCAATCCCAGCTCAGCCGCTAGTTCGTGGTTGAGCAATACGGTTTTTGGCTCTGGCGCCGGTACGGGTTGATAGGGCGTGTATAGCCCATCTGGCAATTTGGTATAGCTGATGTCAAAACTAGGGCGGGGCATAAATTCACCAAATTAGATTTTCTGTCCCTTGCTCATAGCACTAAACCACCATACAGTAGCAATAAATATCAAGAGGCTGAAAATCACTTGCCGCGTTTTACTGTAGAGTACACTCCTAGATGCCATGCAAGCGGAAATACCGACAATATCAGAAAGGTAAAATTTATGGCAAATTTTAGTAATAATAACGACATTGATGCTTTGTTTAAGGCTCAAGATTTAATCTATGATTCTTGGGAGGCGGAAACTAAAGCCGAGCGGATAAAGTTGGCGCACCAAGCAATCGCACTCTCAGAGGATTGTGCTGACGCTTACGCATTGTTGGCACGTGAAGCCGCGAAAAATATCGTTGAAGAACGGAAATATTATGAGCAGGCTGTTGCAGCGGGAATCCGTGCAATAGGGGAAGATGGTTTTAAAGAATACGCTGGCCATTTTTGGGGTTTTTTGGAAACCCGACCCTATATGCGTGCCCGGGCAGGGCTTGCGGAATGCCTTTGGGATATGGGAGAACGTGCCGAATCCACGGAGCATTTACAAGATATGCTCAAGCTCAACCCGGGCGACAACCAAGGACTGCGCTATAGATTGACATTCCAATTGATAGCGCAAGATGATTTGGCGGGAGCTGATGCTTTGCTGTCTTTGTATGAAGATAAAGGATTTGCCCATTGGGAGTTCAACAAGGCTTTACTCGAGTTCAAACGAAATGGTTCGGGAAAAATTGCGAATAAAGCACTCGCTTCGGCGCATGAAAACAACGGATTCGTAGTCGGTTATTTAAACGGACAAAGAACGGTGCCAAAAAAACAGCCACCCGGCTATAGCATTGGCTCAAAAGAAGAAGCCATATTATATGCTCAGGATAATCTAGAAAACTGGAAAACTGCAAAGGGCGCATTACAGTGGATTACGCAACGGCTTTCTTAATAACAATGACGGTCACCGCAAATTCGTGGATCCGGTGTAAACCTTATGAACCTGAAGTTCAGGTGGGCGCCGCATAACTAGACCACGATCTAGACAGAGGTAGCTCCCTAAGGTTAATTTAAGGTCCCTAGGTTACGTGTCTCTCACAAAACCCGCAGCAACCGTCAAGGCTAATGTGGGCTTTTGATGGTGGAAATGCAAGGGGCATTATCCAAGCTCATGTATAGATATAGAGCTATGGGGGGCTTATTTGATTTTGATGGCACTGAATTTTCTGGGATTTCGTAAGACTGAATTGACATATGCTCGGTGATGCGCATATTTTGTTGTATGCGAACAGAGAAAACAGAAAAGCAGAAGCAACAGGAACGCCGAGATGCGCGCGTGGCTAAGGCGCTTCGGGATAATTTGCGGCGGCGTAAGGTGGCTGTGAAAAAAGCTAAAGCGCCAAAGTAAGTTTTCATCTCCCATATTATCTATAGCACGCGGTCATATTCTCGCCTAACATTTTACCGATAGTTGATTCCATTACTTTGGCTTGGAACACTATTTGGAGATGTTAATGGATAAAATTGTTATTGAGGGCGGCACGCCTCTATCGGGGCAAATTTCGATTAGTGGCGCCAAAAACTCGGCGCTTAAATTGATGGTGGCTTGTTTGCTGAGCGATGAGCCGCTTGAACTGACCAATATGCCCAATTTGCGCGACACGCGGTTTTTGGGGCATTTGCTAGAGAATTTTGGCGTAGAGGTTACGGACGGGGTTGGCCGTTTAACCTTGCACGCCAAAACTTTGTCCTCAACCACGGCACCCTATGATTTGGTGCGCAAAATGCGGGCCAGCTTTAATGTGCTCGGGCCCGTATTGGCGCGCGCCCATAAGGCCAAAGTATCCCTGCCGGGCGGGTGTGCCATTGGCGCACGCCCCGTTGATTTGCACTTAAATGCGCTGAAAGCCATGGGGGCAAATATAGAGCTTAGCGAAGGCTATGTCATCGCATCAGCTAAAGGCGGCCTTAAGGGGGCGGACATTACCTTTCCGTTCATCAGCGTCGGGGCAACGGAACATGCAATGCTGGCGGCAGTTTTGGCCAAGGGCGAAACCACCCTTAACAATGCTGCACGGGAGCCGGAAATCGTTGATTTAGCCAATTGCTTACAGGCGATGGGCGCGAAAATTAACGGGGCAGGGCGTTCCGAAATTACTATCGAAGGGGTTGAGAAGCTCGGCGGCGCCAAATTTGCCGTCGTGCCTGACAGAATTGAAGCGGGCACTTATGCTTTGGCAGCGGCAACGGTTGGTGGGGCTGTGCGGCTGGTGAATGTGCGCTCAGATCATCTAGGGTCTCTATGGCCGTTAATCGCCCAAGCAGGTGCCAAAGTGACTATGGACGAGGATTCCGTGTTGGTAGAACGTCACGGCACCCCCATCCGTCCCGTGGATGTGGAAACCCAAGCCTATCCCGGGTTCCCGACAGACTTGCAAGCGCAATTCATGGCTATGATGTGTTTGGCGGACGGGGTTTCTATTATCCGCGAAAACATTTTCGAAAATCGGTTTATGCACTGCCCGGAATTATCCCGTATGGGAGCGAATATTACGGTCAGTGGACGCGAGGCTATCATTAGAGGTGTGCCTAAGTTAAAGGGTGCCCAGGTCATGGCTACGGACCTCAGGGCTTCGGCGAGCTTAATTGCGGCAGGATTAGCCGCAGAGGGGACAACCGAAGTTGGTCGGGTTTATCATCTGGATCGGGGCTTTGAACAAATAGAAGTCAAACTTGGCAATTGCGGCGCCAGAATTAAACGGGTAAAAGAATAAATATGAGCAAAAGATTGAAATTATTAGCAGAAACACCAGAGGGGCTGACCATATTATCGGCGGCGCTTCAGGATGCGATTGTGCGTGTGGGCGATATTCATTTTGACCGGAATGGTAATTCCATGGTGCTTATCGCCAATCGCTATTGCCATGAAACTGATAAACCGACCCGCATAAAAGCCGGACTTGGCCTGCACAATGTTTTGTCTGCCAAAATGAAAGGCATAAACCGGGCTGACCCGGATGCATTTTTGGTGTTGCTCTCTATTGATTTCACACCGTCCGAGGCACCACCGGGCGGGCAGATTAGTCTAATTTTTGCGGGCGGGGGCGAGATAAGTTTAGCGGCTGAATGTTTGGAAGTTCGGCTTGTGGATATTCAAAATGAACGCCCGACCAAAAGCGTTCCACTGCATCCCGATATTGATACGGATTGATGAGTGAAGACCATTATATAAGTGAGCTGCACATTGATGCAGAAAGTCTAGCGGTTACAAGTCCAGAAATGGAGCATGAGCGCCGGGTGGCGATTTTTGATCTTTTGGAGGAAAATAGCTTTCGTCCTAAAGATTCCAAATCCGGCCCTTATATAATTCACCTGTCTTTAATCGAAGACCGTTTGGTTTTTACCATGCAGAGAACCAATGGCATGCCGCGCGGGGAAGTTTCCTTTTCTATCAAGCCTTTTCGCCGGATTATTAAAGACTATTTTATGATCTGTGAGGCCTATCATGACGCCATCCGCACCGCCACGACCGCGCAAATCGAGGCCATAGATATGGGACGGCGCGGCCTGCATAATGAGGGCTCGCGTTTGCTGGAGGATAGCTTGCGGAACTCTGTGGAATTGGATTTCAATACATCACGGCGCTTATTTACGCTCATTTGCGCCCTGCATAGGCGGCCATAATGAACAAAAACAACCTACCAGATTCCGTGCTTTTTGTTTGCACATTAAATTCCATTCGTTCGCCTATGGCGGAAGGTATGATGAAAGCCCGCTTTGGTGGGGATGTATATGTGCAATCGTGTGGTCTTGAAGCGGGCGAATTAAGTGACCTTATGGTGGCGGTGATGGGCGAAAAGGGCATTGATATGTCTGGGCATAAATCCAAGACTTTGGTGGAAATTGCCGATACCAGTTTTGATATAGTGATTGCTTTTAATGTGGACGCCGAAGCAGCGGTTCGCGCCGTATTTGACGATAGCGACACCGAAATACACATATGGCCGACACCTGATCCAACCCAAGGTGCCATGGATGTGCGGGCCATGATGGACAATTTTAGGGCAGTGCGAGACGTGATCGAGATGCGAATAGACAAGAAATTTGGCTAATTACTGATGTATTTGGGCTATTTTACGGCAAATCTGTGCAATTTATGAAAAAATACCTATATATTTTGGGCTAGACGTGGTTAAACGCGCCTGCATAAAACTGAAATGAATCGGCTATGCATATGGCTTATTTAATACCAATGAAACAAAAGGAAGCAAATTGGCAAAAGAAGAACTATTAGAATTTGACGGCGAAGTGATTGAACTTCTGCCAAATGCGACATTTCGCGTGAAGCTAGACGGTAATGATCATGAGATAATTGCCCATACG
>JALSHM010000065.1 GCA_026982235.1 Robiginitomaculum sp.
GCTGGTTAGAGCGCAGGACTCATAATCCTGAGGTCGAGAGTTCAAGTCTCTCTCCCACCACCATTTAAGTCAATAATTTCAAAAAGTTAGTGCGTGTAAGGCGCAGTAATTAGTGGCCAGAAGCAGGACTAGGCGGAACATGGTAGGACTAGCATGGACAGCTTTGAAAAAATTAGGTTTTTTCTCTACCGCGCTATATCTTGGCCAAAGACTCGTTCGTTTTTCTGAAATCTTGGCCATCTATTTTTTCGCGCTACATGTGCGACTTATCTTGAAGGCAAAAACCGCAGACGAAGCACCAAAGAAGAAAGCCTTGGCCTTGCCAAGCAATTTGCCGAAGATTGGTGTTTAACCTTACGGGGCAAGCAACAATCAGGCGACCTGAACACGGGCAAAAATTTCAAAACCGTAGCCAAGCAGTTTATGGAAGAATATGTGACTCTTATCGCAGAAGATAGACACCCTGCTTATGTGGGAGGTCACCATCGCCGTGTACGCTTACACCTCAATCCTTTTTTTGGGCATATGGGCATTAAGAAAGTCACTTCTGGTGACATTCAAGCCTACCGTATTAAGCGGCGTCAACACCAACCCACCCCTGCCCGAAGCACCATACATCAAGAAATTGTTGTTTTACGGCAAATCATGAAAACGGCATTGCGTCATGGCTGGATTGACCATTTGCCAGATTTTTCAGAACCTTTTAAAAATCAACAAAAGTAACGCGGCGGGCATGGTTTTCTCACGAAGATTATAAGCGTCTATACACCGCCACTCGTGAGAAAGTAAAAATTGCTCAAGGTAAGTCATGGCAGTGGGCGGCTGAACAACTACACGATTATATTCTGTTTATGGCTAACACTGGTATGCGGCCTGACGAAGCTAATAATCTTGAATATCGGGATGTGGAGATTGTGGACGACGAAGCCACTGGTGAGACCATTTTGGTGATTGAAGTACGCGGCAAGCGCGGCATTGGTTATTGCAAAAGCACCACTGGTGCCGTGCTTCCATTTAAACGGTTGAAAGAAAGAAATAATCCAAAACCCACCGATAAGGTGTTTCCAGCCAATCACAAAAAACAGTTTAATAGAATCCTGAACGAACTGGATTTAAAGATTGACCGTGATGGCCAAAGGCGTACCGCCTATTCCCTGCGCCATACATATATTTGCTTTCGCCTCATGGAAGGTGCAGACATATACCAAATCGCCAAAAATTGCCGCACCAGTGTCGAGATAATTGAAAAATATTATGCCTCGCATATTCAGAATGCCTTGGATGCGGCGGCTATAAATGTGCGGAAAAACTAGTTTCCCCCATTGCGAGCTTATGCCAAGATTGCTATGATAATTCGCTGAGGATTAAATATGAAAGCCAAATATCAAGCTCTGGCCGCAAAGGGAAAGCCAGCCAAAGTCGCTATCACAGCCGTCATGGGAAAGCTAATAATCCTGGCAAATACCCTCATAAAACAGGACAGAAAATGGATAAAAAAACAGACTTGACTACAATGGATACTCTAATTGGACTTCACCATTACACAATCCATTTCCACCAAGGTTAAATCGACATTGCGGATGATGGGGAATAGGCCAGTGATATTATAGCCTGCCTGCTCATAAGTATTCAGGGCTTGAGTATAGGGTGGCATGTCTTTGTAAATTGGTTTGATGGACAGCTCTGAAAGCAAGCCTACAATCAAGCCAAGAGAGTGTTGTGCGCCGCTAAACACATGCAAATCGAAACCTTGCGTGTCCATTTTCAGAAATATTTTTCGGCCTGCTTGGTTTAGCCCATGTTCAGTGAGAAAACTATCAAGGGTAGAGACCTGTACGTTCTCCATATGAGTTTCAGATATTTTCTCCAAACGCTGCTCACCGAAATTACTCGCCTTCAGAAAAGATGAAAGCTCTGAAGCACTGGACACACGCATATTATTGCTACCGTTTTCAGACCCAAGTGCCAATTTATGGACATACCAATTTTTATCATTACGACTGTGTTGTTTGATTATTGCAAAGCTATCAGTGACGGGCTCGAATGAATGGATTTCGCCTTTATAGCCGCGTTTGCGCAAATCTTTGGCAAATTGCCCTTGGTTAGCGCCTACATCCAATACCAAATCCACTTGGCACTGTTGAAAAATTCTAAGCAAATGCGGAAACAATGCAGGCTGTTTTTTGCTGTTTACAAGCTCGTAGCCAAAATATTCAACAAACCGTTTTAGCATAGAGCAATACCCATCCAAATATTTGAATTTACAGCCTAAACAATCAACTGGCAAGTCTCCGCCGGGTTTAAGACCTAGCCTTGATATTCTGGCAATAAGCACAAACCTTTGATTAAGCCGCGCGCGTCTTCGCCTATTTCGTCGTGGTCGACCGCATAGGCGCAGACCGCTTTGAAATAGCCCAGTTTAGAGCCGCAATCATGGGCTTCGCCTTCAAACTCTAGGGCGTGGAATGTGGAGACATCCATCAGTTTTGCCATAGCATCTGTAAGCTGAATTTCATTACCTGCGCCGGGTTTTTGGTCTTCGAGGAATTTGAAGATTTCTGGCTGGAGGATATAGCGCCCGGTGATGGAGAGATTGGACGGGGCGTCAGCCGGGTCTGGCTTTTCTACCATGGCCGACATTTTGTAGATATTCCCGTCTTGAGATACGGGTGCAATAACGCCGTATTTATCGGTCTGGTCTTTGGGAACTGGATTAACGGCGATGATATTCCCGCCTTTTTTATCGTAAGCCCGCATCATTTGTTTCAGACAACCCGGCTCGGATTTGACCAATACATCCGGCAAAAGTACGGCGAAAGGTTCATCACCGATAACATCCCGCGCACACCAAACGGCATGACCAAGACCTTGGGGGGATTGTTGGCGCACAAAGCTTGTCGTGCCAGGACCGGGCAAGCCTTTTTGCAACAACTCTAAAATACCGCGTTTGTTTTTCTGGTGTAGCGTGGCTTCAAGCTCATAAGCACGGTCGAAATAATCCTCAATCGCGCCTTTATTGCGGCCTGTGACAAAGACAATATGCTCGATGCCGGCCTCAAAGGCTTCGTCGACCACATATTGCAAGGCCGGGCGGTCCACCACGGGCAGCATTTCTTTGGGTATAGATTTGGTGGCAGGCAAGACCCGCGTTCCAAAGCCTGCAACAGGCAGGACGGCTTTACGTATCGTTTTCATAGCCGGGGTCTTAGCAGAAAACCTTTACTCAACCGTTACGGATTTGGCTAAATTTCGTGGTTGATCCACATCTGTACCAAGATGCACGGCGGTGTGATACGCCAGTAATTGTATGGTGATAGCATAGATGATGGGTGCGGTTATGTCGCTAACATCCGGACAGGTGATGATATGAGGTGCCATATCTTTGGCGTATTTGGCACCTTTGGCATCGGTGATTAAAATTACATTGGCGCCGCGCGTTGCGACTTCTTGCAAATTCGAGATGGTCTTTTCGAACAATTCATCACTGGGCGCTATCACAATTACGGGCGTACCCTCTTCGATGAGGGCTATGGGGCCGTGTTTAAGCTCGCCCGCCGCATAACCCTCCGCATGGATATAGGAGATTTCTTTAAGCTTAAGCGCTCCCTCTAGGGCGAGGGGATAATGCACACCGCGTCCTAAATAAAACGCACTTTTCGCGGTCGATAATTTTTGGGCAAGTTCTTCGATTGCTCCGTCTAATTTGAGGGTCTCATTGATATGGCGCGGGATATGGGTGAGGGATTCGACCAAGGATTTTTCAGCTTCCGCATCTATAAAGCCGCGCTGCGCACCTGCGGTTATCGCGAGGGAAAGTAAAGCCGTCAGCTGTGATGTGAAAGCTTTGGTCGACGCCACCCCAATTTCAGGGCCAGCATTGATGGGCATGGCATAGTCGGCTTCGCGCGCCATTGTTGAGGACAAAACATTGACCAAGACCCCGGTTTGCAGGCCGTTCTGCTTGCAATACCGCAAGGCAGCCAAAGTATCGGCGGTTTCTCCGGATTGGGACACGGCTATGGCCAGAGTGTTACCGCTTAGCGCAGGTTTGCGGTATCTAAACTCAGAAGCCACATCCACATCGCATGGCAGGCTTGCTAATTGCTCGAACCAATATTTGGCGACATAGGCAGCGTAGGCGGCGGTCCCACACGCGATTAAAGATACGCGCTCGACCCTGTTAAAGTCCAAGCCTTTAAGGCCAAGTTCATCTTCGGTTTTAACCTTGTGATTAAAAGCGTCAATATAATGGGTTAAAGTATGGGCGGTGGTTTCAGGTTGCTCATAGATTTCCTTAAGCATGAAATGGCGGTAATTGCCTTTTTCCGCTGCCGCCATAGAGCCCGTTATATGGGTAATTTCGCGCTCAATGGGATTATCATCAGCATCATAAACTTGTACACCGTCAGCCGTCAGAACCGCCCAATCTCCTTCTTCAAGATAGATGATTTTCTTGGACAATGTAGACAGGGCGATGGCGTCCGAGCCAATATAATTTTCACCATCGCCAATCCCGATAGCCAGCGGCGGGCCTTTGCGCGCCGTAAACATTTGCCCCTCGACGCCGTCAATAACCACGCCAATGGCAAAGGCACCACGGAGTTGTTTAAGCGTGTGCGAGAAAGCTTCTTGGCCGCTCATGCCTGCGCGCATGGCTTCATCTATCATATGGGCGACAACTTCGGTATCGGTTTGGGTGTTGAATGTGCGGGTTTCTTTGAGTGCTTCACGCAGTTCTGTGAAATTTTCGATAATGCCGTTATGGACAATACCAACCCGTCCGGCAAAATGCGGATGGGCATTGGTTTCGGTGACGGCGCCATGGGTTGCCCAACGTGTGTGGGCTATACCTAGCACACCATCGACAGGCTCTAATTTGACCCGTTCTTCCAAATTGACGATTTTGCCTTTGGCGCGGCGCCGCACCAAGCTGGACAGTCCGTCGGTTTCTTCAATGACCGCAATGCCCGCAGAATCATAACCTCGGTATTCCAGCCGCTTCAGTCCGTCAATAAGGCGGCCTGCAACTGGCTTACTGCCAACAATTCCGATAATTCCGCACATAAATTTGCCCTCTCATAATATTTTGCGCCTCTTAAGTCTAACTAGCTGAATAAACAATGCATTTCTAGTGCCAATACACCATGCCACGCAGCTATATTTTGACTCTTAGTGAAAAGATATGTAATACATCACGGATAATAGTTGAAAGCCTCTATAGATTAGGGGTGTAGCC
>JALSHM010000066.1 GCA_026982235.1 Robiginitomaculum sp.
TGACGGTTCTTAAGTTCGAGTGGTTTCACACTCATGATAATGGAGAACGAAATGCCAAAAATGAAGACCAAGAGCGGCGCCAAAAAGCGCTTCAAGCTGACCAAATCAGGCAAGGTGAAAGCCGCACAGGCTGGTAAACGCCACGGCATGATTAAACGCACCAATAAGACGCTTCGAGAGCATCGGGGTACGCGCATTCTCAATGAATGCGATGCGCGCGTTATTCGCAAAAAATTCATGCCAAATGGCTAATCGGGCTTAGCCCACAATTTATTTAATTATCAGTTTTGGAGTAAATCATGGCTCGAGTATCAAGAGGCGTCACCAAGCACGCTCGCCACAAAAAAATTATCGACGCGGCAAAAGGCTATCGTGGCCGCCGTAAAAACACGTTCCGCATTGCCAATCAGGCGGTGGAAAAAGCCGGGCAATATGCCTATATTGGCCATAAACTTAAAAAGCGCCAATTCCGCGCCCTATGGATCCAGCGCATCAATGCCGCTGCTCGCTTGCACGGCATGACCTATGCTACCTTTATGGGGGCTATGGGCAAAGCCGGCATCGAGATTGACCGCAAAGTTCTCGCCGACTTGGCTATGCACGAACCAGATGCGTTCAAAGCCATTGTGAATCAGGCGAAAGCTGCGCTTAAGTAAGCGGCTCAAATATTGAATACGAAACCCGTCTCGCAGAAATGCGCGGCGGGTTTTTTATTGGGTAAAGTGTTAAATGCCTTACGTGGCAGCCACTGCGAATTTTTCAATTTTCCGTACCAATCCGGGGCGCATATATATTTTAATGTTTGGGCATTGTTTTGTTACGAGGCGCTTGACACTGAGAAACAAAAAGTTTGTATCCGTTATTTCGATTTCCTCAAAAGGAATGCGCAAAGGTGTATGGCCAATGCGAAATAACCATACGCAAGATAGGTACAGGTTCGTCTTATCAACACCAATATTAACCACACTCGTATAACTAGCGGTAAAAAGAACTATGCGCCCCATTAAAAGGCTTTGCCAACTTATTTGGGGAGAGGCGAAATCAGTTGTACCTATCGCATAATACCGCGCTAGTTTTTGCCAGCCAGAGAGATGGGAAATCAGGAAAGATATAAAACCCCAAAGAAGGGGAAAGGCAATAATAAACCCAAGGAATACTAGCCCTATTACCGCACCTTCGTTCATACTATCTCGCCCCTCATAGCCAACTTGCCTTTAAGCAATCTCCAGCGCTATCGCTGTAGCTTCGCCGCCGCCAATACACAGGCTCGCGATACCCTTTTTGGCGCCGCGTTTTTTCATGGCCGCAATCAGTGTGGCCATTATGCGCGCACCGGACGCCCCGATAGGGTGGCCGAGGACGCAGGCGCCGCCGTTTACATTGACCTTGTCGTGGTCGAGCTTCATGTCGCGTATGGCGATCATGGGCACGACGGCGAAGGCTTCGTTAATCTCCCACAAATCAACATCGTCCGCGCTCCAGCCGGCCTTAGCCAAGCATTTTTCCATAGCCTTAACCGGCGCGGTGGTGAAATATTTTGGCTCACCGGCGTGGGCGGCGTGGGCTTTAATCTCTGCCAAAATTTCAACACCGCGTTTTTCGGCTTCTGATTTGCGCATCAAGACAAGCGCTGCCGCACCGTCATTGATAGAACTGGCATTGGCGGCAGTGACCGTGCCGTCTTTGTTAAACACAGGGCGCAGGTTTGGGATTTTCTCAGGCCTTGCATTTTCAGGACCCGCATCAGTAGACACAACAATATCGCCTTTGCGGGTCTTCACGGTCACAGGCGTTATTTCGCGCTCAAAATCACCACTATCGGCGGCACGTCTGGCGCGGGCAACGCTCTCAATCGCATAGGCGTCTTGGTCTTCGCGCGTAAATTGGTATTCCTGCGCAATCATATCGGCAAACACACCCATAGGATCGCCCGCGTAAGCATCGGTGAGCCCGTCGTGCATCATAGTGTCGATAATCTGGCCATTGCCCATGCGGTATCCGCCGCGCGCCTTGGGTAGCACATAAGGCGCGGCTGTCATATTTTCCATACCACCTGCGACAATGATGTCTGCGCTACCAGCTTTAATCGTATCGTGTGCCATGATGGCAGCTTGCATGGCAGAGCCGCACATTTTGTTGATGGTGGTGGCTTGGCAAGACATACCCAACCCAGCCTTAAGCGCCGCTTGGCGGGCAGGTGCTTGTCCTTGGCCAGCAGGTAGCACACAGCCCATAAATATTTGTTCCACATCCCCCGCCGCAAGACCGCTTTCAGCCAGAGCCGCCTTCACCGCTACAGCCCCTAAATCGGGCGCCGACACTGAACTAAATGCGCCTTGGAACGCCGCCATAGGCGTGCGGGCAAGTCCAACAATAACAACAGGATCAGACATAAATATTCCTTTTTACAAATAAATAGCCCGCCGAATATAGGCGGGCTCTTTAACTTATACAATATAGTAAAATGCGGCGTTGGCTTATTATTTGACTTCAAAAGTAATTTGCAAATTCACTCGGTAAACTGTTACCTTGCCGCCCTTAACAACAACGGACTGGTTATTGACATTGGCCGAGCGCACATGATTGACACTGTCGGACATACGCTCAACCGCAACTTCGATAGCATCTTCGAATGATTTCGTAGATTCGGACATGATTTGTACTGATTTCATAATAGCCATTTTATTCTCCTCTAATAGCAATAATGACTTCTAACAGATATACGAGAAATATGAGAGTCGTTTATGCATGTATTCTTTGGGGCTAAACTCCAAACAAACCAGCATACAGCGCCCGCACATACTTATAATATTTAATATTGGGGCTAAAGATTCTGTATAGCCAGAAAGGGCGTTGATATTCAATTACTCAGTTTGTTGCTCACTTTCAGCAAATTATTCTATATCCTGTCTGGCAGCACGGAGCTCGTCTAACGCTTTTTCGAAAGCTTGTTCTTGAAGTGTTTTCCCGAGTTTAACATCGCTATAACCACCCAATCCGGTGTAATAAATTTTGCCAAGTGTGAGCATGGCTAAGCTATCACCTTTGTCAGCTGCTTTTTGCAGCAATACTATTGCAGAATCTACATCTTGTTCGGTGCCTTGATAGCAATATATTTGGGCAGCACCAATTTCATTTAGAGCCTCAACATTCCCGCGCTTGCTCGCTAGCCAAATTAAATGGGTAACTATATTATCTTGCAAACCATTCGTTATATTTTCTGGATTCTTGTCAGAGGAAAGCACATGGAATTCATTTTCAAGCTCATTTGTATTCATGCCTGCTACACGTAAAACATAGTCAAATATCTCGTTACCTGTCATTGCATCTGTACGTAAACTGATTTTCTTAACAAGCCTTACCGGAAGTTGTCGACGCAAATAGTAGGATTGCAAACCATCTTTTTTGCAATCCAGAAAGTCATCAGAATCAAATGTGTAGATGCCTAAATCAAACAATACATCTAAAATATCTCGGTAATTTGCATTACGTGGTATTTTTTGTTCTTCCAGTAAACCATCGAGCACATCCTGAATTTCCGAGTTAACAATAATATCGTCAGAAGTACTTTCATCCACATCATTGCAGCCTAAAAGAAAAGCAAACCCCAGCAACGAAAAGAACGTTATAAACCAATTCATTTTCAATCCTTTCACTCCGCAGAAACTATCCAGCCGCCGCCGAGCACACGCGACGGCATGTCCGCATCATAAAACACGCAAGCTTGGCCGGGGGCTATGCCTTCTTCTGGTTCAGCTAGGTCTACGACGATTTCATTCCCCACAGCTGTAAACTTCGCGGGGACTGGCGGGCGCATGGATCTGGTTTTCACCAATATGTTTCGGCCATCCAAAGCTTGTTCAAAGTGACCCGCGCCAAGCCAGTTGATGTCCTTTAGATATATACGGTTTTTTTTCAGCTGCTTACGCGGCCCGACAATCACTTTCTTTTTGGCCGCATCCAGGCGCAGCACATAGAGCGGGTCTTGGCCGCTGCCGTCCGGGATATTGAGACCGCGCCTTTGTCCGATAGTAAAATGCATTATACCTGCGTGCGTACCGAGCACGGTGCCGTCCACATGCACAATTTCGCCGGGGTCAGCGGCGTCCGGGCGTAGTTTTTTAATCACGTCAGTGTATTTGCCCGTCGGCACAAAGCATATGTCTTGGCTATCCGGCTTGGCAGCGACGGATAGGCCAAGCTCTACGGCCAAAGCACGGGTTTCGGATTTGTCAAAGCCGCCAAGGGGGAAGCGCAAAAAGTCTAATTGCTCTTGGGTGGTGGTGAACAAGAAATAAGACTGGTCTTTGGCCATGTCGACGGCGCGGTGTAGCTCTGCGCCCAATTCGCCGTTTTCGCGCCGCACATAATGCCCGGTTGCCATCGCATCCGCGCCCAAATCTTTGGCGACTTGTAACAGATCGCGAAATTTAACGGTCTGGTTACAACGCACACACGGAATGGGTGTTGCCCCCTTAAGATAGGTATCGGCGAAATCGTCCATGACCGCATCTGAAAACTTGCTTTCATAATCCAGCACATAATGGGGGAAGCCACACATTTCGGCCACCCGCTTAGCATCATAAATATCTTGGCCAGAACAACAGGCTTTGGCTTTTTGGATTGCGGCGCCGTGGTCGTAAAGTTGTAGGGTGATACCAATGACCTCATAGCCCTCACGCGCTAACATAGCCGCGCAGACAGAACTATCTACCCCACCCGACATGGCCACTACGACGCGGGTGTCGCGCTCAGGCTTAGCAAAACCTAATGAGTTTAGGTTTTCCGCCGCATATTTTGTCTTTGTATCACTCATAGCCGCCTAAATAGGGCGCATATGTTCATAAGTCGAGCCGCCTTGGCATTTTAATTTGGGGTAAATGTTAATAATTACCGCCAGAAAAAATCAATAGAATCAAAACCTTATAAAAATCGCAAGAATTTCTTAACACTATTTATTGTCGTTAACCTTTGTAAACATTTGATTTTATTGCGTTTTTTTCATGTCCGTTAGGGGGTTTTTAATAAACTGGCGCTAGAACAACACCATAAGAAACACGGGGATCTGCGCAATCAAGCGCAGGATCAAGAACAGTGGTGAAAAACAATGATTAGAGAGAATGTGGTAATTGGACCGGAAGGCACGCCGCTCACGCTA
>JALSHM010000067.1 GCA_026982235.1 Robiginitomaculum sp.
TGACCCTGTCCCAACTCGCCATATACTTCAACGGACGCTTAGATGAAATACTGGACATCTGAATGTTCACACTGACACAGAATTTTGAACAGTCTCTAAAATTCAGATATATAATCGTCTATGCAGTTAAGGACGAATACCTTGATATTATTCGTGTGTTTTTCAGGGGACAAAATAGGTAATCCGTTTACTCCAAAAAATCATCACTGGTCGGCTCTTCTAATAATATAGGTTTCAACCTTCTTGTTTTTCGGATATTTCTTTTTCAACACGTTCCCGATATTCGTGATAGCACTCCGCTACCCCCGTAAAACAGCGCCCATCTTGGCTGCTTGCGCGATGATTTTTTCTGTGACTTGTTCTATGTCTTTATCGGTTAGGGTTTCGGTTTTTGGTGACAGGGTTACGTCTAGGGCGAGGGACTTATGGCCGTCGTCTACGCCGCCTCCTTGGTAAACATCGAACAGGGTGACCTCACTGATGAGGGCTTTATCGGCACCTTTTACGGCGCGTAGGAGTTTATCAGCGGGTGTGTCATCCGGCACGATAAAAGCAAAATCGCGGTGCACGGGCATCAGATCGGAAACGCTTAAAGCGCCTTTGGACTTGGTGGCTTTCTTGCGCGCTTTATTGTTTTTGGTAGGCACATTATCAGGCCAGGTTTCAAAGGCTACGATTCGGCCTTCTATGCCGAGTTTTTTCAATACGCCCGGGTGTAATTCTCCAAAATCTGCGAGAATGTTTTTAGGCCCCATTTGCAAACGACCGGAACGCCCCGGATGCCAATAACTCCCCATAGGTTTGGCGACTTGCAAATTATCCACTTTGGCGCCCATAGCGGCCAGTGCGGCCAGTGCATCGGCTTTGGCCGTGAATGCATCCGGCGCACAATCACCTTGCCAATCGCGTACAATTTCCGTGCGGCGCATACCGGCAATGGTCGGGGATTGTCCGTCCGGTTTCGGGCTTTGATAGGTCGGGCCTGCCTCAAACAAAGCTGCGCCCGGATAGCCTTTATCGGCACTGCGTTGTCCGGCAAGCAAGAGATGGATAAGTGCAGATGGGCGCATACAGCTAAGCTCGCTGGAGATCGGGTTGTCCAGCATGAGCTTGTCATCACCGCCGTCAAATAATTTGGCGTGTTCGCGAGATACGAATGACCATGTGACAGTTTCGTTTAAGCCTTGGTGTGCCAATGCACGGCGGGCTTTCCGCACCTTGTTTTGCAAATCGGTTGCCAGCGGTTCGCGGCGTCCCTTTGGTACGGGCAAGCTCTCGGCCACCATATTATGCAGGCCGTGAATGCGGGCGATTTCCTCAACCAGATCCGCACCCAGCGTACAATCGCGGCGGTGGCTCGGGACTGTGACTGTCCAAATCGGCGCGCTGGCATCAACGCCAAACCCGAGCGCCTCCAAAATAGCGATCATCTCTTTATCAGATAAATCAAAACCCGTAAGGCGCGTGTTGAGCTTAGGGTCAAATGCGATGGGCGCAGGATTTTCAGGAACTGCACCTGCAATCGCCACATCCGAAGCCTCGCCGCCGCACAAATCCAGCACTAACTGCGTCGCCATTTCAAGACCACCCAGCACAAAACCCGTATCCACCCCGCGCTCAAACCGATATTTGGCATCGGACGTAATGCCTGTGGCGCGACCTGTGCGCCGTGTGCGCATGGGGTCAAAATAGGCGCTCTCGATAAATACGTCTGTCGTGTCTTCAGATACACCAGAATAAGTGCCCCCCATGACGCCGCCAAGACCAAGCACACGGGCATCGTCTGCAATAACGCACATGTCGTCGGTGCAGGTATATTCTTTATCGTCCAGAGCCTCGAAAGTTTCGCCTTTGCCGAGCCGGGCACGAATAGTGCCGGACAATTTGCTCACATCATATACATGCAAAGGCCGGGCACGGTCATAGCTGAGAAAATTGGTTATATCGACAAGCGCTGAAATGGGTTTAAGGCCTATGGCTTTTAATTTGTTTTGCAGCCAGTCCGGCGAAGAGCCGTTCTTGACGCCGCGAATAACCCGCCCAGCAAATACGGGACAGGCATCCGGCGCGTCAGTTTTTATTATGACCGGGCAGGGGAAGCTGTCTTGGGCGGGTTTCACTTCGGGTGTCATCCATTCGCCCAGACCTGTGGCCGCAAGGTCGCGGGCAATATTATCCACACCAAGCCAGTCGGGGCGGTTGGGAGTGACTTCAAAATCAATCACAGGATCGTTCAAGTTCAGCGCTTCGGCCAGCGGCATGCCCATCTCAAAACTATCGTCCAAATCCATAATACCGTCATGGTCGTCGCCCATTTCCAGCTCTTTGGACGAGCACATCATACCGGAACTTTCTATGCCGCGAATTTTGCGCGGTTTCTTATCCAGCGCAAAATCCAGCCCCGGAATATACGCCCCCAGCGGTGCAAAGGCCACAGTCATCCCCGCCCGCGCATTGGGCGCACCACAGACGATTTGTTTCAGCCCGTCGCGTGTCTCAACCTGACAGACTTTCAAACGGTCTGCATCTGGATGCTTCTCGGCAGAGATAACCTTAGCAATAGAAAACGCAGACAGTTTCTCAGCCGGGTTTTCAACCCCCTCAACCTCCAAACCCGCAAGGGTCATCGCCTCGACAACTTGGTCGATATTAGCGTCAGTTTTGAGATGCTCTTTGAGCCAACTTAATGTGAATTTCATTGTGTCTGTCCTTGACCGTATATCTTTTTATTCCGTTTGCCCCATATCCTCTCTTCCCGCTCACCCCTGCGAATGCAGGGGTCCATCTCGAACTTGGAATATGGATACCTGCATTCGCAGGTATGAGCGGAGGTGTGGGGTGTGGGTTGCATTTTTTATCCAGCTAAAGCTTCAGGAATTAGGTTTTGATCAATTTTAATCCCAGCATTTTGGAGCCTGCCTATTAATTTTTGCCCAATTTCTACCACATTGTCATTAAATTCTAACCTAAGAATGCCATCTGTGTCCGAAGGCATTTCTAGATTGCCTTTTTTCAGAATTGCTATGCGTTCTCGCCCTAGAGATGTCATCATCATGCCCATCTCTAGAATGACATTTTGCCTAGCTCTGTGTTGTTTATCTTCCTCTTTGTTTTTAGGAAAACCAATGTCATCTGGTGTCATCAATACAATACCAAACGCCGTTCCTTGAACAATGTTTTTTTCCAATGCTTCTATTATTGTTTTTCCACCCCCATCACTGTTTTGTAAGATAAATGGATTAAGGTTTAGTCGGCGCAGTAATAATTCAAGTTGGTCTCTCGCCTCTTTATCGTGGCCATGAACAATAAAAATTTCAACTTGATTTTGTGTGCTTGCAGGAAGAAAGCTATCACCAGATAATACCGTAGTAATTTTTTCTTTCAGGCTTCCTGAATCTTTGCCTTGGATTGTCACTGTTCCAGTGTTAGGCCACCAATTGATAACAATTTTGATGACATCTGTTCGAAAACAGAATTTATCTTTTTCTTCAGACCATGCCCCTTTTACACCCAAAGAATCAATTCGTTGTTTAAAGTCATCATTAGTACCTGTAAATTTCATAACTATCTCCTAACTCAACCCCGTAGCCAAATTGGCCTGCAACAACGGCGAGAACCCGTAATGCTCTAACCACCTGCCGTCGCTTGCGAACATATCGCGCAAGTCCGGCATACCGTATTTGAGCATGGCGAGCCTATCTACGCCCATACCGAAGGCGAAGCCTTGGTATTCGTCCGGGTCGAGGCCGCAATTGATTAGCACATTTGGATGCACCATGCCGCAGCCGAGGATTTCCATCCATTTATCGCCTTGGCCGATACGAATCTCGTCACCGACCCGCTCATAGCGCACATCCATTTCGGCGCTGGGTTCGGTGAACGGGAAATGGTGCGGGCGAAATCTTGTTTCCACATCGGTCTCGAAAAATGCCGAAACGAAATCCATGAGGCAGCCCTTGAGGTGACCCATATGGGTGGTCTTGTCGATAACCAAACCTTCGACTTGGTGGAACATGGGCGTATGGGTTTGGTCGCTATCACAGCGATAAGTCCGCCCGGGAACAATAATACGGATAGGCGGTTTTTGGCTCATCATCGTGCGGATTTGCACGGGGGATGTGTGGGTACGCAAAACCATTTTCTCACCGTTTTCATCAGGCTTGAGGAAGAAGGTATCGTGCATATCGCGCGCCGGATGTCCGGGCGGAAAGTTGAGGGCGGTAAAATTATGAAAGTCGTCTTCAATGTCCGGCCCTTCAGCAACGGAAAACCCTTGATTGGCAAATATAACCGCCATTTCTTCCATGACCTGCATGACCGGATGCAAGGTGCCAATCTTTACAGAAATAGGCAAGGACATATCCAAAGTTTCAGATGTAAGCGCAGCATTTAGCGCTTCGTTCTCAAGCACAATTTTCCGCGCTTCGACCATTGCAGCCAGTTCGTTTTTAAGACCGTTTAGGGCAGGCCCCATAATCTTTTTTTCGTCCACGCTCATCTGGCCAAGCGTGCGCATTTGCAAACTGACCTCACCCTTTTTCCCCAGTGCTGCCACCCGCACAGCGTCGAGCGCCGCAAGGTCTGCGGCAGCTTCAATTTCGCCAGCGTATTTAGATTTCAAAGTTTCAATATCAGCCATAATCCAATTCCAGTACCAAGCCAGCGTTTTGGCAATTGCAGAGGCGGGCGTCAATATCAAACTGGCGAAACCATCTTAAACGCAAACAAAAAAACCGCCCTCCTGTTTTGGAGAGCGGTTCTCTTTTGTACCATTCCTATATCGGCTAACCTCTTTACCGTGACCACTGTGCTTGAATGCGCCCGGTTGCTACATCATCAGAGACTGCAATACTTGCCCCGACGCTCCATGTGTTGTTGACACGCTTTGTTCCCGTAATGCCGAGCCCGATTTCCCCGCCAAAGAAGCCGATACCGCCAGCAATAGCAGAGTCTTTATCTGAATCTAAGAACACTGTTGGTAGAGCAACTACACCAGCAAGTCCCTTTGTTAGGTCTTTAATCTCCGCCGTATTTGACAATATCATATCGGTGTTGGACGCTATCAATCCGGAATTGGCATTGATGAGGGCGACATTGGATGCGATACGTTCTGAATTGACGATGATACGCCCTGCATTGGTGGCGA
>JALSHM010000068.1 GCA_026982235.1 Robiginitomaculum sp.
CCATGAACTTTTGCCGCGTATGGCCAGCTCACCGACTTATTACGCCTGCAAATTCTGTGCGTGGCAAGACAAGTGCTGGAAGGAAAAATCATGACGGAAAGGCCCTCCGACACATGGCTTGATTTTAACGATGCCAGGGATCAATCGCCTTCAAAATATGATTTGCCCGGTAAGGATGAATTGAAAGCCAGACTTCTGGATAATCTGGAAGACACGCTGTTTCGCTTGTTTCCGGCGGGATGTGTTGAGAAAAGAACATTCAAGATTGGCGATATACAAGGCAGCGGCGGCGAAAGCCTCGTGGTCGAACTGGTTGGCAGGAAAGCCGGGCTATGGAAGGATTTTGCCACGGGCGACGGCGGCGACATCATAGATTTGTTTGCCGCCGCTCACGGCCTTGATACCAAACATAGTTTTCCTGACGTGATGAATCAATTATGCTCATGGTTTGGTGAGAGCATCCCAAACACCAACCTACCCAAACGCCGTAAAAGAAAACCCGCGACAAATGACCTTGGCCCCTACACGGCCAAATACGATTATTTTGACCACGCCGGAAAGCTGATCGCCTGCGTCTATCGTTACGACCCGCTGGGTCGCCGCAAACAATTTCGCCCCTACAATGTTAGAACAGGGAAATACGAAGCGCTCGATCCAAGGCCGCTTTATAATATTCCCGCCACCCTCAAGGCCGAGAGCGTCATTCTTTGCGAAGGTGAAAAATGCGCCGATGCTCTAAACAATATGGGGCATTGCGCCGTGAGTGCCATGGGCGGTGCGAACGCGCCTATCAATAAGACGGACTGGTCACCGTTGCAAGGCAAGGATGTTCTGATCTGGCCGGATAATGATAATGCCGGGAAGTCATATGCACAGCGTGTTTCTCTGGATCTGAAAAAGCATGGCGTGCGCTCCGTTGCCATGCTCTTGCCCCCTGATGACAAACCGGAGAAATGGGATGCCGCCGATGCGGCTGCAGAGGGCTTCAACGTACAGGCCTTTCTTGAAAAGCCTGTTTCTGGTGATCACAGCTTTTCCCCGCCGAAAATTAAAGTTCGCAGTGTCCGCGATATGCTGGACGATATCACACCCATGCCGCCGGATTTAATCGGGCCTCGTATTTTGGGCGCGGGAGATATTGGCGTTATCGCCGGTGCGCCAAAGGTCGGCAAAAGTGATTTTATCGTATCCGCCGCCATGCATTGGGCTGCCGGTCGTCCTTTCTTGAATATGACTGTGCCGCGCCCTTTGCGGGTTCTCTATCTTCAGGCAGAGATCGGCTATTACTACTTGCGGGAACGATTACGGGAGACCAATCCGGAGCTGCAGGAAGATCCTTATGTTCTCGATAATTTGGCGGTTAGCGATAAATTCAATCTCATTCTTAATGATGAGGGTATTGAAGAATTTGCCCGCATTTGTTTAACCATTTTTAAGGATGGTCCGCCGGATATTCTGATCCTTGATCCCCTTCGCAATATTTTTGACGGTGGCAAGGATGGTGCGAGCGAAAACGATAACACCGCCATGATCGAGTTTTTCCGCAATCGCGTGCTCGTGCTGCAGGAAAGAGTTTCCAAGGAAATGGCGATCATCCTTCTTCACCATACCCGCAAAATGCAAAAGAAAATGTTCGAGGAGGATCCGTTTCAGGCTTTGAGCGGAGCCAGCGCCATTCGCGGATTTTACACCGCAGGCATCATTTTGCACAAGCCGGATGAAGATTTGAACGAATTGCGCATTTATTATGAGCTGCGCAACGGGCCGCCCATAAAGTCACAGCTTGTTACCAAAAGGCATGGGCGGTGGATAGAGTTGGATGATGCGGATCAAAGACTGGCCAATAAAAAGCAGGGGCGCAAACAGGATGCCGAGCGGGATCGTAAGACAGACACCATTATCGAACTCATCGAAACGCAGGCTCAACAAAATGGCACTCTTTTTACGATTGGCGGTTTTGCAAAGCTGTATGAGGGAAAATATAGCCTCAATAGCTCTGCCAGCATTGATAGGCTTATCAGAAGCATCGCTGTTAAAGGTTTCATTAAATTTCGTAAGGATACGTCCGAGTTTGATTTAAGGAATCCAAAATCAAATCTGGGCTACATGATAACGGAGAATATCAGGCTCCGGCACGATGATGATCTGAGTGCCGTTTATCCCTCCCATTATCTTGATGTGCCGGACGGCGCGATCATGGAGGTCGAAAACCCGCAAGTCTGGGTCTGGCCGCTTGAAAAGGAGGAGCGCAAATGATCTCCCGTTTTAAGTTTATCAAAACCTATGTTCATCAGCGAAAACAAAGCTCTGAATTTTCTGTGATGAACTTCGCTCATCGGCAGAAAATAAGGAGTTGTCAGCAGTTTTTCAAGTTCATCATGACAAACTTAAATGATGAACTGACGAACTTACGAATATGCCTTTATTCATGCGGTATTCCAGACATGTCCAAGTTCCTCACACAAGTCCCATTACTACGTAATGGGGGCAAACTCCGGTTTTGCCCCTCATACGTATCATCAGTTTCCCCGCGTGGGAAAAGCCGGAAGACGCCAGCAGTCCAGCAAGACTTTAGCGGTGCCGCCTTCCTTTTCCATCACAACCAACTTGAAAGGAGTCAGCAATGACAGACCACGACCATAACACCCCCTTGTGCCTTTTGGCACTGGATCTGGGGCAAAATACCGGATGGGCATTACGCAAGCCGGATGGCAGCATTTATTCGGGAACGGAAATATTCAAACCGGACAGGTTTTCCGGTGGGGGAATGGCTTTCCTGCGTTTTCGTCAATGGCTTGATACGCTGCACGAGACATCCGGCGGGATTAACGTGATTGTGTTTGAAGAGGTCCGCAGACATTTGGGCACGACGGCGGCGCACATTTACGGCGGATTTCTTGGACAGGTCACGGCTTGGGCAGAGTTTCGGGAGATTCCCTATCAAGGCGTTCCCGTTGGCACAATCAAGAAATTTATTACTGGAAAAGGAAACGCCGGTAAGGATGCCGTAATCCGCGCCGTTGTTGATCGTGGCTACCGCCCCGGTGACGATAATGAAGCTGATGCCTTGGCCATTTTACACTGGGCTTTGGAAGCAGGCCCTTTGAAAGGCGGTGCGCTATGAGCAATTATCGTTGTCCCCTTGGGAGTGCCGCCGGTCAATCCCCGAAAAATGAAGATGAGATGGAGCTGATGCGCCGCGCCGCGTGGCGCAAACAAGGCGTGCTTAATGTCTCCCCCTCTGATGCCCGGCTCAGCTGGCCGGAGAAGGAGTTAGTAAAACAGATAGCAGAGAAGCTCTATGGGAAGGAGACGGAGGTACATCCATGACAGATACAAAGAAAATAGAATGGACAGGAAAGATGGTTGGTGAGTGCTTTGAGGAAGCCGTTTATACCCTCAAGCGCTTGCCGCGTGTCAAAGTGCAGGGTTATTTCAGTGTCTGGCCGGAGATTGTCTACACAGAAATAGAGATATTGCAGCAGGCCAAGAAGCCTTTTCGGTTAGGGCCGCCTTTGCCAGATGCCATTGACCGGATGGAAGAAACCTTACGCTGGATATTGTGGCTAAAAAATACGGATGACCGTCACCTGATATGGCTGCGGGCGCGGCATGTGCCCTGGCGACCTATCTGCTGCCGCCTCGGCGTGGACAGAACGACCGCTTGGCGGCGTCACACCAGAGCACTGGAAAGGATCGCCGGACATTTGAACAAAGAAGGCTGCGAATGATTACGCACACGCCATTTTGTTTTCGAAGGGCTTTGAAACAGGTGATTTGGGGTGTGACAACTGCAACAGATTTAGGCAATATCTTAGATATGCTCGCACGAATTCTGTGTGAACGCGCTCTTTCCCACCTAATCAACTTGACTTCAGAAAAGATAAGGTACTGTGAGGCGCAAAACCTATAGGGGCGAGGAACGCGCGAGACGTTTTTAGCGTCACAGTTTCAAACTTCGTTGACCGTTGGTTGACTTTCACCACCTAACTATTTGAAAAATTTACAAAACATGGTTGACTTTTTATGGCAAAATTAATGTCTCAAAAAGCCTATGCCCAAAGCATCGGCGTGAGCAAACAATATATCAATAAGCTTGTGCGTAGCGGCGCGTTGCCCACACAAAACAGCAAGATTGATCCTGATATTGCAAACGGGGTTATTCAGGCACAGCGCGAACCCGCACGTCCGCTGCGCAGAAATACGCCCCCACCAGAAACATTTGCAGTCGCGCCGCCAACACCGCGTCGGGGCATTAGCGTTGCCGAGCTACCAACATTACTGCTGAAAACCCGCATCAAAAGCGAAACAGAAAAAGCCAAATTGCTAGAGATCAAAGCCAAGGTCGAAGGCGGGAAATACATTGACCGCGTTGATGCCGAAGCAATCATATTCAAACGCTTGCGCCCAATCAGGGATAATTTACTCACCATCCCCGACCGCCTATCCGCAGAGCTAACCGCCTCGCAAGATCGCCATAACACACACAAAATTCTCTACGATGAAATTGTCCGCATTCTGGACGATGCCACAAAACCTGTTTTGAAAAAGCGAAGTTAAGTGTGGATTGTAATTCCTCACAGTACCCTTTTTATAATATCCTGCTATTATTCACTACAATATAAAAATAGGAAATATTAATGGATATAATCAGTCTTGTATCGGCAGCAGGCTTAGGAGCAATTATTGCAACAATCATTCAGTCCTTTTTAACTGATAGAATGGCTGTAAAGAAACGAAAATTTCAAGAAAAGAAAGAAGCTTATATTGGCTTCCTGAATGCCATTCATAAAGCTGAAATAGAGCCTTCTGAAGAAACAAGTCGTTATTGTGGGCATTGGGTTAATATATGCGACCTTGTCGGGTCCAAAGAGGTTCAAAAACTTTTAATTGCGCATAGAGAAACAAACCCCATTAACGATGATGTGCACCCAGATCGTCCGGAGGTGATGCAAAAATTGAAAAGTGCAATGCGTAAGGATTTGGGTTTTTAATGAAAGTAAATTTCTAAAATATAGATTTTCAAAAGGCCACCTTCGGGTGGCTTTTTTAATAAGCATTACAATTCAAAGCTTCCTATAACCACAGATAAAAAATCATGAAAAACTTAAAAGTTGAATACCGCCCGCTGGACGGGCTGATCCC
>JALSHM010000069.1 GCA_026982235.1 Robiginitomaculum sp.
CAAATTTCTTCGGGTGATTATACAAATGACAGCGAAGTTGTCCGCGACCTCATTCGAAAAGCACAGGCGAAGGATGCAGGTTTAGAAAGCTTACGCGCGGCAGTAAAAAAAGGCCGCGAAAGCGGACCGGGGTCTCGAACAATGGAGCAAATCAAAACGGATGTCATAGCCCGATTGAAAGCCGATGGCCAATTACCAGCTTAGCTTAGAGGCGGAAAATGACATTGCTGCTGTTTTTGAATATGGCATAATGCAATTTGGTTTCGAGCAAGCTCTAGATTACCATAACGCCTTAGAAACCCACTTCACGGAAATGGCCAAAAACCCACTGCACTATATGAAAGTTGACCATATTTCTTTAGGCTCACGTCGCAGTGTTTTCAGAGTCCATTCCATATATTTTTGCCTCACTGAGCATGGCATATTTATTGAGCGCGTTATTGGACGACAAAACTTCAACACATAAAACAAGAAAACAAAATGGCCAAAAAAACGAAACAACCAAGCCAAAGACAGCTGCAAGCAGGTGAGCTTATCCGCCGAGCTTTGGTGGATATTATAGCGCGGGAAGATTTCCGTGACCCGGATTTGCAAGGTGTATCCATTACCGTATCCGAAGTGCGGGCGGCACCTGATTTGCGCACGGCACGGGTGTATGCGGCACCGCTGGGCGGTAAAAACACGCCAGAAGTTGTGGCCGCCCTCAACCGCTGCGCCAAATTCTTGCGCGGCAAATTAGGCCGCGAGCTTAAAATGCGCTCCACCCCCGCCCTTAGGTTTGAAATCGACACCACATTCGACACCGCCTCAGAAATGAACGCCCTCCTATCCCGCCCCGAAATCGCCAGAGATATAAAAACAGATTAAGGTAAATCTATTAAAAATACAGATGCGAAAAAGACACAAGCGGCTTTGAATAAAGCCCCGCTTTCTACACATACCAGCAAACTGAACCGCTTTTACTTTTGGAGTAATATTTACAGGCGGCGGAGAGAGGGGCTGGGGGCAGTATCTCCGCCGCCTGAACAAGCAACAAACAATAAAGCCATTGCTGCGCTTGAAAAGAATAAGGTTTTTCTGAGAAAAAATTACTGTACGGTGTTCATATGCCTCCCTTGGCTCTCATGTTAAAGGCAATCTGAACGCCCCACCTGAAATGCTCCTGAAACGAAGCTGAAATGAAACTGAAAAATTATTTCATGTAGATTTCAGCTATCTTATGTTACAAAATGGTCATAAATATTTTAAGGAGATAAGCATTCGCGTTTTACTAATAGAGGATGATTTGGATCTAGCTGGCCGCATTAGCCATTCTCTTTTGCAGTCAGGCTTTGTCGTTGAGCGCGCGGATAATGGAGATGATGGCTATGAGCTTGGTTTGCAAGGCAATATCGACGCCGTTATTTTGGATTTGGGATTGCCCGGAAAGACTGGTCTAGCACTATTGCAGGCTTGGCGTAGTAACGGCGTCACAATGCCCGTACTCATTCTAACGGCGCGCAGCGGATGGGCTGAAAAAGTGGAAGGCCTCAACAAAGGTGCCGACGATTATATGGCCAAGCCTTTCCACACACCTGAACTGGTCGCACGGTTGCGCGCTTTAATACGCCGATCCACGGGTATAAGCGACACGGTTCTCACCCATCTAGACCTATCTTTAGACACAGTAACCAGCGAAGCGCGTCTTGGTTCAGAACTTCTGGATCTAACCGCATTTGAATTCAGAATGCTCAAATATTTTATGCACCGTATTGGACATGTAGTTTCACAAACAGAACTAATAGAACACCTATACCCAATCAATGAAACACGAGGTTCAAATACTGTTGAGGTTTATATTGGGCGTCTACGGAAAAGAATTGGGAGCGACAAAATAAAAACCGTTCGCGGCCTTGGCTATAGGTTCGGTTAGTGGCGTTTTTCTCGGGATTATCTTTGCGAAAGCGTCTTATAATAGCCTCTACTATTTGGGTGGCCTTAGGATCATTCGTTGGATATTGGTTATTATCATCTGCATTTCACAACCACGTATCCAAGCAATTTTATCATGAACTTATTCAACATATTGATGAACTGAGAAACATAACCGATATATCTGATAGTGGCTCATTGTTCTTAGTCAGTGAATTTAGCGATGCAAAATATAATGATCAAAATTCAGGTTATTACTGGGAAGTTTACACAGAAAACTCAACATTACGAAGTCCCTCCTTAAACGGGGTAAGCTTAGAACTTGATAAGGAGCCAATTCAACGCGAAATTTCTCTTCATAAGCATACCATTTTAGGAGACAATGGACCAATATTAGTCATAGAAAAATCTACGCACATCTCACCGCTAAACACGGTGCCAAAACGAATTATAATCGCGGTAGATAAACGGCATTTAGACGATATGATTGGGGATTTTAACATTATTTTGCTATGGGCGCTCTTTGTTTTCGCCGTGAGTATGGTGCTTGCTGCTACCCTACTTACCAATTACGCTCTGCACCCTTTCAGGATTCTCGCTAAAGAGTTTATAAAAATAAGGTCTGGCGAAACCAAGACAATAGACGGTGAGTATCCCCAAGAAGTCACGCCTCTTGTCACAGAGCTTAACAACTTGGTTCAAACGAGTGATGATATGCTCAAAAGAGCGCGAGCGCAGGCGGGCAATCTTGCCCATGGCCTAAAAGGATCTTTAGCCATTGTAACCGATGAGGGGTATAAACTTGAAGATGACGGATTCGGGCAATCCTCAAAAGTTATTATTAAACAATGTGCGATTATGCAAAGGCATATTGATCACCATATCGCTCGCGCTCGCGCTTCTGCCGCCGCGCGACTGCCCGGGACAATTTCCAATATAGAAGCCGTTTTACTACCAATTGTCAAAGCTATGAAGCAGCTCAACAAAGATAAAAACATTGAAGTTAATGTTGATATGCGCACACAAAAACGCGTTGCCGTGGACAGCGTGGATTTAAGTGAAATTTTAGGCAATATAATCGACAACGCCTTCAAAGTAGCCCAAAGTCGCATTGGCATTATTGTGCAAGATTGCAAAAACGCCCAAATTTCCATCTGCTTTGATGATGACGGCCCGGGCTTGCCACCCGAAGCACATGATGTTGTTTTTGACCTTGGTGAACGCTGGGATGAAACCACACCAGGCGGCGGGTTAGGTCTTGCGATTGTCCGAGAGCTAGTTCATCTTTATGGGGGCAATTGCCAATTGGATACATCGCCCGAAGATGGCCTACGGGTCGAAATTTTCCTCCCCGCTGTGCAAGATTAGGATCTCTATCCTAGATCCTTTTCAGGTTCATTTCAGCTTGATTGCCTATAGTTTCCACAATTGCTTATAACACTATAAATGGGGAAAAAATGTCACATGCACATCGCCATACCATTATTGCGCTGTACTTAGAGCACCGCCCTGCCCTGCATCGGTTTCTCAGTGCGCGCGTGCGCTGTTCAACGATTGCTGAAGGCATTATGCAAGACATGTTGAGGATATTAGAAAACAATAATATCCCTCATAGAATCAAGAACCCAACCAATTTTTTATTTCGAATGGCCTCAAATTTAGCACTTGAGCATATTCGAAATAATGTAAACGCAAGGATTTCAAGATAAAATCTGGTAATGTAAAATAATAGAAGCATAATTTGGGTGTTTTCAGGTTGACTTCAGATTCGGTTTGTAGGCGTTCTAAACACAATATTCACCTTTGGGGGTTTTATGCGCACAACATTATTTACTTTAATTGCTAGCTGTGTCTTATTCACACACCTTGCCGTCGATGCAGCCGCATCGGAAACCATTAGCCTAACAGAAAAGCAAATATCACGCTTAGGGATTACGGCTCAAGCCAGCCTGTCGGCGGATGAAACGTCCCTTGCCAATGTGCCTGCAAAAATCGTCCCGGTACGCACAAGTATGAAAGCAATTACAGCTCCCTTTGAAGGCGTGCTAACTAAAATTCATGTACTGCCGAGCCAAAAAATAAAGGCCGGACAAATACTCTTCACCGTGCGTAGCCGTGATTATCTGGACATGAATATAGGCTTGCAGACCGCTAAGGGCGAGTTAGAAGCTGCCAATATTGCACTACACCAGCAAACTTTATTGGTTGATGAAGGCTTGTCTGCGGGCACAACACTCTTGCCATTAAAGGCAAATGTCATGCGTGCCCAAGCCTTGGTTGACGAACATCGCGCACCACTTCGCGGCATTCACAGTGCTGGGCAGTCCCAGTATTATATCAAGGCTCCTGCGAATGGTCGCATTGAAGATTTTGATCTGCAAATTGGCCAAAGCATTGCTCCTATGAATGCTGTTACTGCTATCTATACATCTGATGATCTTTGGGCGGAGGTTATGGTGCCTGAAGATTTGGTGGGTCAGGTTCAAGCTGGTGACAGTATTGGTTTTGATGATGGCGCGTTTGGAGAAGTAGTGTCCGCGTCTCGGATAATTGACCCAAAAACAAAATCGGCAATGCTCGTTGCCAAAGTGCCGACAGGCTCCGGATTTAATCCGGGGCAGCTCATACAAGTCAATATCTCCAAACCCTCACAGGCAGGCAAGATGGTTAAAGTACCCGCATCAGCAATTATTCGTTTGGACGGACAGACAAATATATTCTTGAAACATAATGGAGACTTCACCCCTATTGCTGTCCATGTCACAGGCCGTTCTCGCGGCTATGCCACCATAGCAGGGCGGATAAATGCGGGTGACCAAGTTGCTGTCACCGGTCTTACCGAGCTTAAAGCCATTCATCTTGCTGAGGCGGAATAATGCTTAGAAAACTCATCGGGTTTTCACTAACCCAGCGCCTTTTTATTATTGCATTGACTTTAATAATGCTAATTGCTGGTGCGTTGTCGTTCTTACGCATTCCGATTGATGCCTTTCCGGATATTTCTACTACACAGGTAAAGATCATTATGAAAGCGCCCGGCATGACCCCCGAAGAGGTCGAGCTTAGAGTAATTGCGCCTCTTGAAATGGAACTGCTCGGTATACCAAATCAAAGAGTTCTGCGCTCTATGGCAAAATATGCCATCGCGGATATTACCATTGATTTCGATGACAGCGTCGATATTTATTGGGCGCG
>JALSHM010000070.1 GCA_026982235.1 Robiginitomaculum sp.
TTATAGTTTTTAAATGCTAACAGCATCAGGAAATTATTTTCTCGTGCGGCGCTATATGTCTTTTGGATTTATGGCGGCATTTGTCCTATTATCAGGGTGTACAAAATCTACATCTGCACCCAAAGAAACGCTAGCCGCCACAGAGAAATCTGAAAAACTAGAGAACATTGTCCGGCAACAGCAATCCCTCACACCACAATCTTGCAATGGTGTTTTAGGGCTCGACATAGCGGCTTTTTACGGCGCATATGGTCCGAATTTTTATAAATCAGTGCAAACAAAACGCGCAGATTTTATAGCGGACGACTATTTCTCCGGTGATTTCCTCAATCAAAAACCTATTGCGCACCCTGACGTATACACTGTTGATGGATTTAACAATAGCGATCTTGATAATATTTTTGGCAATATAATACCACTGGCTTATATGGCAATGTGTCA
Organism: Robiginitomaculum sp.; assembly: GCA_026982235.1. GTDB lineage: Bacteria > Pseudomonadota > Alphaproteobacteria > Caulobacterales > Maricaulaceae > Robiginitomaculum_A. Next base: position 442 of record JALSHM010000070.1, read on the forward strand.
ACAGAACCAAAAACTTTTAAACCAGCTTATCCCCGATATTAAAAATGCAGGTGCCTTGCTCGCCACACCTGCTTCGGACATTGACGTTCGGCTGTATTCGCGGGCGAAGCCACTCTTGCAATGGCTGGAATGGGAAGTAGAATTTGCACTTGCAGATATATCTGACAACCACGACGCATTGCAATCTTTGCTAAAGAAGATTGAAAAATATGCAAAAGTCCGAACAGATAGTGCAGGCCGTCTATTTGCAAATGATTTATCACTGAAAGGTCAGCACACCCGCAATTACCCTATTTCTATCCCCGACCGCGCCAGATTTGACCTGTTGCTTACTAATATTCAAATCCAATTGGCGTTGCTGAAAAATGATAAAAAGGACTTCTTTCGTACTTTTGCAAATTACCAGCGCATATATCAAACACTAGACAAACAAATTCGCGGGCGTGGGGGCGCCGTTTTTGATGGGTCTCACGCCGATATTTTTTCTGGTTCGCACTATATAAAATCCATGGTGCTTTTTCAAAAATTAAAAGCTTGGGATTTGCTCTTGCAAAATGAGCATATGCACCCCCTACCTCGTCCTGCGTACAAACCGGGGCGCGTTCCTGCACTACGCATTTACGAGCAAACCAAACCGATAGATTATGATCTGGACTTTGTGGTGACCGATTTTGAACAGACATCCCGGCGCTTAACTGTTTTATTATTGCATGAAGACGGGAAGCTTCTTTGGGCTTTGCACCAAAATATTCGGTACGAATTTTATACCAAGCTTGCTTCCATTAGGGCTACCACTAACAACCGCAATGCCAGCCCTGAACATAAAAACTCAGTAGCCCATTGCCGCGCTTATCATGCATGGCTAAACGCAACCAAGGTTCTGCCACACACAGTTCTCAAGCCAAACGACCAGTCTTGGTGCAGTAACCCTAGATGATTAATAGTTTTCATGTCTTTAGGAATAACTGATATGATAAAACCTTGGAGATTTTTATATCCCCTATTCTTCATAAGTGCGTTTCTGGTTGCGGCTTGTTCGGTTGCAGCTTGTTCGGTTGCGAAACCTGCTGCGCAACCATCTCAAAAACCACCTTCAGCCGTTGCACGTATGGTCAAAATTTGCACCTTTCCAAATCAAATGGCATTATACATGAATTTTAACGACATCACATTTGCAAGCTCACCAAAACCATTACTCTCGCGCCTTGTGGCTATTACTGAAACAAATTGTGAGTTCTCCATTGCGGAAATCCACGGATACACGAGTAGTGCGGGCGATGCGGACGCGAATATGGAATTATCCCGCAGACGGGCTGTTGCGGTTCAAGAATGGCTTGGCAGGCAGGGATACCCAGCCGACACTGCTGAGATTATTGCCCACGGGGAGAATGATCCATTTTTGAAAACGGGTGACGATGTGCGAGAGGCGCTCAACGATCGGGTGGAAGTCTTGATTACAGGTATTTCCCACCCGCCAGATACCGACCCAAATAGACCCCCATATGATTGTCCCGGTTGCATGAAAGAACAAGGTTATCCCATACCCTAAAAACAAGGTTATCCCTCTGTAAAAAACAAAACAAACCTGAACCCCGCCCTATTGCGACAGCTTAGTTGCTTCGCTTCGTGCATCTGTTTCTTTGACAAAATTTGGGGCGAGTTTTACGGCGTCTATGGGGGGATTTGGGTATTGGGTGGCGAAGTCTAGGGTTTTACCGGGCTTCAGCCTGGATTGCGCCGGCTCAACTACCCAGGACGCAATCACTTCACCTGCTTCATTTTTGAAGCTCAGCTTGATCATTTTGACATCACGGGTTTTGCGGTCAATGTTTTTGACCTTGCCGTTGACAAAAAGCACTGGCACGCCCTCATTATTGCCGTAACTGGTTTTATCGATTGAAATCGTCAGCCCCCCCGCATTTGCCTCAAGACCAAAAGCTTGGTAAATGGGCGCAGTACCTGGGAATTTCTCAACGATTGGGGCGCGAAACACATATGCCAAAAGCGCAAATAGTGCCAATATGGCCAAAGTCACCAACCAAATCATGCCCACACCGAATATACGTCTGCGGGCTTTCTTACGATCTGCCTGCTCACGAATAAGTGCATGGGCACCAACATCTGCTACATTCTTGCCAACATCATCATGGGGTCGCGTATCATCAATTTCGTCAAGGTCTGCGCCTGTATCTGTGGCATGCTTACCACCTATATTCTCAACAGGGTCTCGGATGATTTCTTCGCGAATTTCGGTGACCTCTTCGGCTTCATCTAAGGCAAGAACATCCGGCTCTGCCGCAACAAACCATGTGGCGGAACATTGGGAACAACGTACAGTACGACCATTCGCACCAATGGCATCGTCGGCAATTTTAAAACGCGTTGCGCATTCCGGGCACGTAAGTATCATTCGAATATCCGAATCAGTTGTGATAAGCCAGTTTTGACAAGAATGTGGCTAAACGGCGTGAAAATGTCTAGAGTCAATGTGAATCAGCAAAAAGCGAGACCTAAGATCACCAATCCTGAGCAAATCCAAAGCCCCGAATTATTGGCCAAGAGCAATCCGGCAAACACCGAATTTGCCAATGTTCAATTTGAAAGAGTGGGGTTTCGCTATGACCGCGAGAGCGAAATTTTGCGCGATGTTAGTTTTTCATTACAACCCGGATCTATGACATTTGTGACCGGGTCATCGGGAGCGGGCAAAACAACTTTGCTCAAATTGATCTATCTGCACATGCGCCCTTCACGTGGCTTGATAACTTTGTTTGGCCAGGACACATCGCAAATCGAGCGCAGGTCTATCCCAGCCTTGAAGCGACGCATGGGGATTGTCTTACAAGACTTTCACCTGATTGACCATCTGAGCGTATTTGAAAATGTCGCTCTGCCTCTGCGGGTTGCCGGGCGCAAACGAAGCGACTACCGCGAAGATGTGCTGGGGCTTTTAAAATGGGTTGGGCTTGGCCCACGCGCCCATGCCCTGCCTCCAACATTATCCGGCGGCGAAAAACAACGGGCCGCCATAGCCAGAGCCGTCATTGGCAAACCGGAAATCCTAATCGCCGACGAGCCAACTGGCAATGTAGACGACGATATAGGACGCAGGCTCATCCGGTTATTTGCCGAACTTAACCGATTGGGCACAACAACAATTATCGCTACCCATAACATGAGTTTAATTCCCGACGGCGCGCATATATTATCCATAAAAGACGGCCATATAACTGGCTCAATTCACGGCACAGATATTTGATATGAATTACCGATTGACCGACAAGGCACAACCGCTTTTGCCTTATAACAAAAAAGACGACCAACCTTTGTTTATGGTATTGGTGATTCTGGCGTTCCTCGCGGCACTCACCCTGCTCGCGACGGCCTCAGCTTATCGGGCGGCGGCTAGCTGGCACGATAATTTGGCCGGAACGGTGACTGTTCAAATTAAAACAAGTGAAAACACGAATAAAGCTGGCCAAGATATTGCAGAACAAACCAAAGCCATATTAGACGCCCTACCTTATGTGATGACAGTCACAATATTATCCCCCAAACATTCCAAAGACCTGCTAAAACCCTGGCTCGGAGATACGCCGCTTCCTGATGATTTACCATTGCCCATATTGCTGGATGTCAAACTCAAGCCAGACCAAGTTTTAGATATAAATACTACAGTTTCATTATTATCTTCAGCAGGTATTCGCGCCGATATTGATGACCACAGCCAATGGGACGAGCAGATAAACCGCACGACAGGAACTGCGCGCGTTTTATCGCTATTGGCTCTGGCTCTTATTATTATTGCCAGTATTGCTGCCTCTATCTTCGCCACCAGAGCCGGGCTGACCGGACAGCGGCGTTTGATGGATGTCTTGCAGCAAGTCGGCGCCCCCCCCACCTATACAGCACGCTTGCTCAGCACACGTTTTGCCCTATCGGGGTTTAGGGCAGGGGCAATAGGCGCACTGGCAGCTTGGCTGGTTTCTGTACTGGTTGGACTATTGTTTTCCACGTCCGGCGGGTTTTCGTATTTTCTACCAGGGTTAAATTTAACTCTAGCCGATCTATATCTGGTACTTGCAGTTCCGATTGTATTAGCTCTCATCATAGCCGTGACCAGCTGGCACACCGTAGTCAAAACATTGTTTGGCGAGATATATCCATGAGTAAAGCGGCTAATATGCGTAAAACAGTTAAGCCACGTGCCAGCAAGAGGAGCATAGGGCGCGCCTTGTTTAAGGTGTTCAAATTTATATCTGGTTTCGCAGCCTTAATCCTGATTGGCGGCTTTGGAGTTTTTGTCGCCCATATTTCCACGACAAAGCCACCGACACACTTACCAAAACTTGACGGTATTGTTGTCCTTACCGGCGCAGACGGTGGCAGGTTAATGGTCGGCGCTGATTTATTAAGGCAAGGTCACGGTGAGCGTTTGCTCATTTCTGGCGTCAACCGCGATATTAAACCCGCTCAGATACGAAACCTACTTGGGCTGGACAGTACACAGTTTTCCTGCTGTGTTGATTTGGATTACGAAGCCGAAAACACCTATGATAATGCTCAGGAAACTGCCAATTGGGTAAGAGCGCTGGGCTATGAGAAAGTCCTGCTGGTGACCTCCGCCTATCAC
>JALSHM010000071.1 GCA_026982235.1 Robiginitomaculum sp.
ACTTGACCCTGTCCCAACTCGCCATATACTTCAACGGACGCTTAGATGAAATACTGGACATCTGAATGTTCACACTGACACAGAATTTTGAACAGTCTCGCGAAATATGGTGCGGTAGAATTATTTTTGATCGCGAAATTGACGCGCGCAAATTTTCATATGCGCGGCAATCAATCGCTGCATATCGTCCATTATTTTGTGATCTAGTCTTTCGTTTCGTGTCTCGTCTATAATTGTTTCAAGGTTTGGCATGATTTGCATGCTGACCTCTTCCATCCAGTTTTCGATTTGCGCGAATCTTACGCCCGCACTATCGCCAAGCCGTTTCCAGTCTCGCCCGCTAATACGACGTAGCGCATAGTGCTTGCCTACTTTCATGGCAAGTTTCAGCTTTGGCTGCTCATACTCATAAAATGGAAGCGTGGCCGTAATGTCGTAAAGCGGTGCCAAACCGATATTGCCGCCGGGCAACAGTAAAAGCGAATAATTTTTAGCATGGGCATCCGTGCCGCCGATGAGCCAGTTAAGCATTTGCGCTTTGATAAAAACCTCTACGTCCGTATCGGGACGGCTCGACACATTCCTAATCAAGCCCGTAATATCGCCAACACTCGGCCCACCATCATTTTGATATTTCAAGTTCGGCGAAAGGCCCAAGGCTTGGCACATGTCCTCTTGGTGCAAACGTTGATATTTGCCTTTCGCCGTAGGCAGGCGGTCATAGCGCTCAACCACAATCGCGCTCTGGTCTTCAAAGCTCATCACTTGCGAGTTAGCGGCAGGTAGGCCGATACTTTGGGCGAGACGCAAACAAATGTGCTCATTCACCGCCTGCCCGTCTAGGCCTTGCATAGGCGGTTTAAAAATATGGGTGGTTGGAATATGGCCGCTTGGAATTGCCCAACGACCTTTCTCAAATAAGAACGCGGTCTTGGGTAAAGCTCCCGCCAAGGACAACCGCCCAATATCGTCTGGCCTGCGCCAAGCGGCTTGGTCTTTGCCAAGCTCTCTTAGGCGCTCGGCTATATCCGCTTCGCTAAGCCATTGCAGCTTCCGACGTTTGCGGGCGTTTATGTTGCCGTATTTCTCTGGCGTGAGGACTTGCACCGCGCCCGCGCAATCTTCCCCGACCTCGGCTAACAGGCCAAATAGATTGCGCCATGATATTTGCGCCGCTTTTGCCCAACTCCGTAGAATAAACTCGTTATCGGTCAGCAGTCCCCAAAAATAATTACTGACGACCTCGCCCGTGTATTTTCCGCCCCCAATCGGCATGGAGAGGGACAGTGGAAAGCCCTGCCAATCATTCGCATAAGTGAATTCATACTTGCCACCGCGCAAGCGTTGCAGTTCTCCGCAAATTTTGCCGTCCAATAAAACTAATAGAGGCTCGCTCATGGCTATTTACGCTTTCTGGATGGCATACCTTTGAGACTTCCCACTTGCCCTTTAAGCTTACCAACTGGCATCGGCTTTACTGTTTTTTTCCATACTTCGTCTAAAATATTTTTGCCGCGATTATTTGCGTTCACATCATCAAGGCTCGCGCTTAACGGCACGCCCAAATAATTGAGCAAGCGCAGCACCAAACCGATTTGCGCATTGGGGTGACCACGCTCGACCTTAATCACCCAAGCGCGGCTCACGCCAATTTTATTCGCAAGCCCTGCCTGATCGATACCCATGTCCTTACGGCGGCGACGAATAAGCGCACCAATGTCTCGTGTGTTTTTAAGTCGCGGGTTGCTCATAATCTTGCCCTACTTTCCATTTCTTAAATGTCATATAACGATGACATTGCGAATTGTCAACGGACGATTACTTTTAACAAAGTTAATGAACGATGACATAGAGAGCGTTGATTTATCCTAACAATCTTGAAGCAAAATTCCAAAACTACGCCAATGACATTTCTAGCTTACGTTTTCGCCTTTCCCATTCAGGCATGACTCTTTCAAGCAAACCATAGAAAGCTGAAGAGTGGTCATGATGCATGAGGTGGCATAGTTCATGTACAATAACATATTCTATACAGTCTTTAGGAACCTTAATCAGATCAATGTTTAGCGTGAGCGTTCCAGCTTTACTTAAGCTGCCCCAACGTGTTTTTAGTTTCCTAATGTTGACGCTTGGCTTGGAAAGACCCGTGATTGGGAAATTGCGCCACGCGTTCTCATATATTGCGCTGAAAGTTATTTTGGCTTTTTCTCTATACCAAGTATAACTCAAATAAATCACGCATAACACATCTCCTTTGCCATGATGAATCACATTTTAAACCAAAAGGGAATCCCTAATTTTAATAGATCCTGAGCCTAGTACATGTTGGCACCATTAAAGTTATATAATGTTGGGTGTTTTGGGTAGTGCGGGTGTAAGAATAGAAACAAAGGCGTCTCCCCTTAGAAGTACTCATGGAAAATAGCATCTAAAAACGCCATACAAACCGTCAATCTAAATCCCGCGCCAGCTCGGCTATCGTCTGCGCACTCAGCACTGTCATATGGGCGTAGGCGGGGTGGTCTGAGCCTAGGATGATTTGGGTGTCTGGGTTTTTGAACGCGGCTTTTTGGGCGTTTGTTAGGGGAAAGTGGAAGAAGTGAACGCTGGAGGTTTTACCGTCGGCACTGGTACGCTCGGCGTCGTCTTCGGGAACCACATAGATTTTCTCATCGCCTATTTGCAGATAAATATGGTTTTCAATCCCCCCCAATTGCAACAGTAAATTCAACCTGCGCACCGGGTCGTCAATCTCGAACATCATAGTGGCGACCAATTCATTACCATTGGGTATTAAGGGGTTATAGGCGCGTAGCTCGTCTTCTAACTGCTCCGCACCGCCTTTTTCGATATAGAGCATTTCTTGCACCTGAAACAACATGGTGTCGTAGCTCTCAAAATAAAATGTGCAGTCCCGCCCCAGGTCAACCCTGCGCAAGGCCTTGGACGGTTTGAGGGCGGCACGTCTTTCTTTGCGTATGGGGGCAAAGTCAGCGTTGGATATGATGTCGGTAGCGGTGATTGTACGTTCAGATTTGGGCATTGTATTTTCCGTATTAAAGACCATAAGATTTGGCCATGAGTTCCATTGGATGATCTGGTGATAGTTTTTCCCCATCATCCCCCATGACTTGAATAAGATGCTTGCAGGCCAGCGGGCAGTCAGAACACAGATTGGCATTGCCTTTTGCTTTTACCTGGCGTGCAGCGGGACGGCCAACCTTGAGCGCATAGGGGCGGGTGTCTTTCATTATCCCGAACGTACCGCCGTGACCGGAGCAACGCTCGACAATATCGACTTTGGTGTCCGGGATATTTCGCAACATTTCCGCCGACTTAGCCCCCATATTCTGGGCGCGAGCATGACAGGCGGAATGCACGGTGATACCGCCTTCTATGGGCGAAAGGCCATCAGCCAGACCTTCGTCCTTGGCTATGTCCACCATATATTCTGCCACATCATACGTGGCTTCCGCCAAGCGCTTTATATCCCCATCGTCCGGCAATATAAGCGGCCATTCCATCTTCATCATCAAGCCACAAGACGCCGTCAGGGCGATAATGTCATAGCCCTTATCAATCCACGGCAATAACTCGGCCTTGACCAGTTCGGCCTGTTTGGCCACTTGTTCGATATTGCCCTCTTCCAAATAGGGCATGCCACAGCAAGCCGGATAGACCACTTCGGTCTCGACACCGTTTTTGGCCAAAACGGCATGGGCAGATGTGCCGCTTTCAGGCTTGTTATAATCCACATAACAGGTCGCAAAAATAACGGCTTTGCGTGCCTTTGCTGGCGCGTCCAAATTGCGCTCGGGTGGATTTTTCGCCGATAGTTTTTCAAAGGTTTTACTGTGGAATTTTGGCAGTTCTGCGTCTTTATCAATGCCCGTAATTTTTTCCATAACCGGGCGGGTCAGCTTATTGCCGAGCTTGCTTGCCCAATTGGCAATACCGGAAATCGGACCAATCAATTTACCATTTCTATCCATTTTCACCAATTGGTCTTTGGTGAAGCTGGTGCCGTTTTTCTTATATTCAGCAGCACGCGCGCGCAGCATGAGGTGGGGGAAATCTAAATCAAATTCATGGGGCGGCACATAGGGACATTTGACCATAAAACACATATCGCATAACGTACATGCATCTACGACTTTACTATATTCAGCCTTGTCCACCGTATCCAACTCGCCGCTCTCGCTATCGTCGATCATATCAAACAGGATAGGGAAGCTCTCGCATAGATTAAAACAACGGCGACACCCATGGCAGATGTCAAACACCCGCTCTAACTCTTCGGTGATGAGATTGTCGTCGTAAAAATCGTCATTTTGCCAGTCTAGGGCATGACGTTTTGGCGCAGCCAAGCTGCCTTCTTTATGGGCCATAACAATATCCTAAAGATAAAATGTCCAAGAAATATTGCGGTCGGTTGTTGTGGAGCAACCGACCGCCGCAGGACAGCACAAACATAAAGCCCGTGCTTCCTAACTGTTTAAGCGTCTTAGTCGTCCATACCACTAAGCGCTTTGGTGAAGCGACCCGCATGGGATTTTTCCGCTTTCGCCAGTGTTTCAAACCAGTCGGCGATTTCGTCAAAGCCCTCTTCGCGAGCCGTGCGGGCCATACCTGGATACATATCTGTATATTCGTGGGTCTCGCCCTCAATAGCTGCCTTCAGATTGTCGGCAGTACCGCCAATCGGCAGACCAGTGGCTGGATCCCCAACCTCTTCCATAAATTCCAAATGTCCGTGCGCATGTCCAGTTTCACCTTCTGCGGTAGAACGGAATACGGCAGCCACATCATTATAACCTTCAATGTCGGCCTTTTGGGCGAAATATAAATAACGACGATTGGCTTGGCTCTCGCCAGCAAATGCTTCTTTCAAATTTTCCAATGTTTTGGATGTCGCTAGTCCCATGATGTTCTCCTATTTTGGTTAACTATTCGCGTTGTGTATACAGATTAACAAAGTATCTGTACAAGGTCAACACTTTTTAGAATAATTCTAATATTAAGAATCACTCTTAAA
>JALSHM010000072.1 GCA_026982235.1 Robiginitomaculum sp.
CGTACCAGAATCAACCAAAATCAACGGCCCTTTATATTTAGCATGGGCACCCACCGCATTGACCAGCCTGTCAGCGCCCACTTCTTTGGGATTAGCCAGCGTCACTTTAGCGCCCAAATCCACCCCCGGTTCACCGACAATCATCGGCTCCACATTCAAATGCCTGCGCGCTAGATTACGCATATGAAATAAGGATTGGGGGACAACTGTGGAAATTATACAGCCATTTATATCGGCAAATTTCAGCCCCTGCATCATCATCAAATGATAAAGCCAAACCGAATACTCATCCGCCGTGCGCCCATCATTGGTCTCAATACGCCACTGCACCGCCCACTCTTCACCATTGTGAATAGCAAACAAAGTATTGGTATTCCCCGCATCTATAACCAGTAGCATAGCTTCTCCAATAACAGGCTCATTAGCCTGACTATAGTAAAGGCCAAGGGATTGGTATGTCAAAAAAGAAAAACAATGTTGTAAAATTATCACTTATAGTTTATTTAGAGAACTTGCTAAAACTGCAAATCAGAGCACGTAGTGCTTTCACTTATGTGTCTCAATACCTAAAAAGCTAAACCCCGGGCGCATGTCTAAACAGAGGCGAATCCGGGGTGTACGAGGACTATATGGCAAATAATGACCCAGAAGTCAACCCTGTCTTGTGGCCACCTGCAAATATTGATGTCATTGAAGCGTCCTTAAGCACAGATAGATTGTCAACATATATGGCGGAAACAAGTGGCGACAAACCTGCGGCATTGAGACTATATGCATGGAATACCGCTGTTAGCGGCGTTTTCTATGCGGCACTTCAAGTCTTGGAAATATCGATGCGTAATTCTTTTCATCGAGAGTTGACCATAGCTTACGGTGTAAATTGGTATGACGAACTTGCCGTAGGATTAGACAATGGCGCAAATAGTAAAATTGATAACGCAAAGAGACAATTAAGACAGGAACGCCTTCCCGTAGATTCTCCTCATATTATTGCTAACTTATCTTTTGGGTTTTGGGTGTCATTACTAGGGTCAGGGGGCAGAAAAGGTGCCCCACCAAATAGAGCCAATTATGAGATGACATTGTGGCGCCCCGCACTGCGTCATGCTTATATGAACGCTACAAGTTTAAACAGGCGGCGTGCCCATAGGCCTGTCAATTATCTACGCATGCTTAGAAAGCGAATTGCGCACCATGAGCCAATTTTCAATAGGCATTTGCAAAAAGATTTAGATTCTATTTTAGAGTACACAAGGTGGTTTTGTGAGCCAACTCACGATTGGCTACACAGTGCCACACGCATACCCAAAATTTTAGCTGATAAAAATGGTTGTGACCCCGTGCAGTTTTAATTTTTATTTTGGGATGGTGTACAAAGCGTGTTCCTCACGAAAAGAAAACATCTCCGGCGTGGATTTTTATGACTTTCCCTGGTGGTGTTTGTACTTCCAAAGCCCCGTCTTTATCCATGCCGAGCGCGGTGCCTTTTATGGTTTGGTTGGGTAAGTGTGCCGTCACGTCACTACCTATGCCTTGGGCACGGTCTAGCCATGCAATGCGTAAGGGTTCGAACCCGCCGCATATATGGGCGTCTCGCCAATAGGCGAACCGTTCATAGAGTTTTTGTTTTATATCTGTGCGCAAAATATGCTCTGGCTGCCCCAGACCTGCGCGCAAATATGTGGCCGGATAGGGTGTGTCCTTTGGCGCAGAGCCAATATTGAGACCGATACCGACCGCGACCCATAATTGCTCGCCCGCACCGCCGCTTTCCAGGAGTATCCCGGCGATTTTTGCGCCGTTCATCAGCACATCATTGGGCCATTTTATTTTTATGTCCGCATCTGGACGAAACTGTGTGATTGTATCGTGTACCGCCAAGGCGGCGGCAAAGCTGAGCTGAGCCGCCGATGCAGGCGTGCCTTTATGGGGAAATAGCCCCGTACAAAATAGATTGCCCGGCCTCGACACCCATTCCCTGCCGCGCCTGCCCTTGCCGCCCGATTGTCGTTTGGCTGCTATCCACAGCGGGCCAAAATCGCCCGCTTCTGCCATACGTCGTGCCTCAAGATTGGTGGAGTCTATGGCGTCAAATTCAACTATGCGCACTTAGAACAAGCTAGCCGCAGCCGTCTCGATAAGTATGCGGACTGGTGCAGCTACAAAAGGCAAGAGCAAAACCGGGAATAATAAGAGTGCCGAGACAGAACTTAACACGACCAGAGACCCGGCAGGTTTCACAAAATCGTGGACTTGGTCATCGAACCAGATAACCTTGAGAACTCGCAAATAATAAAATGCGCCAACAACCGAACTAAGCAGTGCAATCACAACCAGCCAAGTCAAGCCGGAATTAAATGCAGGGGCGAAAGCAAACCATTTGCCAAAGAAACCCATAAAGAACGGAATCCCCGCCAGCGAAAACATCAAGGTGGTCAGGATGAGGCTGAGCGGTAGATTAGATTTAGACAAGCCGCCCAAATCCGCAATCCCCTCTAGGGCGCCCGCGCGGGTGCGCATTTGTAGGATAGCCGCAAATACACCGACAATGGTTACCATATAGATAGACATAAAGATTAGCATACCCGTCACGCCCGCTGCACCGCCTGCGGCCAATGCCACCAAAGCATAGCCCATATTAGCAATAGATGAATAGGCCAATAGGCGTTTTATATTGGTCTGGGCAAGTGCGCCGAACGCGCCGACAACCATGGACATCACGGCCAGCACAACAATCACTTGCTGCCAAGAATGCTGCATTTCGCCGAACGGCCCTGTTATCAATCTTGTGATTAAAGCCAGCGCCGCCAGCTTTGGCGCGGCGGCAAAAAATCCAGTGACGGGCGTTGGTGCGCCCTCGTAAACATCTGGCGTCCACATATGAAACGGGGCGGCAGATATTTTAAACGCCATCCCAGCCAACATAAGGACGAGGCCAGCGATAATACCGGCGCTCATATTGTCCCCGGTCCCTATCACTGCGCCGATTTCCGTGAAGGACAATGTGCCTGTAAACCCGTAAATCAGCGACATACCGTATAGAAGCATGCCCGACGACAATGCACCCAGCACGAAATATTTAAGCCCGGCTTCGGATGCCCGCAAACTATCCCGGTTAAAGGCCGCCATCACATAAAGCGCCAGCGCCTGCATTTCTAGGCCTATATACATGGTCAGCAAATTGCCGCTAGAGACCATAATACCCATGCCAAGTACGGCGAATATCATCAATATTGAATATTCATACTGATCCAAACCCTCTTGCTTGAACCAATCGCGTGTAAACCAAAGGGCAGCTGCCGCCGACAAACCAATCAACGCTTTGACATAATGACTGAAATCATCGGATATAAATGCGCCGTCAAATGCGGTTCCTGGATCGTTGAAAACAAATCCGGAAAACGCAAAAATCAGCAATACGGCAATACTGACATAACGTACAATAGAGGCACCGCGCTTGCGAGCAAAAACGCCAATAAGCAAAAGTTCGCCAACTGCAAGCGCCAAGACGATTTCACCTATCAGGAATGATAATTGTCCAAAAGCAAATTCGTACATAGCCTAACCTCCAGCCAGTTTAGCATTCACGCCGGCCAATAAGGCATCGACAGAAACGGCTGTAATATCCGTGATAAGCGACGGATAAATACCCAACACAATAGTCATGACCACCAAAGGCGCCATGATAATAATCTCGCGCGGGGTCAGATCTTTCATACCCGCAAGCTTCTCGTTTTCCACCTCGCCGAAAATAACTGCGCGGTAGAGATGTAGCGCGTAGACGGCGGACAAAACCATGCCGAATGCCGCACCAAATGCAATCCACGGATTGACCTGATAGGCACCAACCATAGTCAGGATTTCTCCGACAAATCCGGACGTGCCTGGCAAGCCGACATTGGCCATAGTGAACAGCATAAACACCGCCGCATACATGGGCATGTATTTGACAATACCGCCGTAAAACGCAATTTCGCGTGTGTGCATACGATCATATATAACACCAACCGCGAAGAACAATGCACCTGAAATGATACCGTGGGAAATCATCTGGAATATAGCGCCTTGTACGCCTTGCATATTAAGGGCGAAAATCCCCATAGTCACAAAACCCATATGGGCGACCGAAGAATACGCGATAAGCTTTTTCATATCCGCCTGGCGGTAGGCGACAAGGGACGTATAGATAATCCCGATAATACTGAGCCAGAAAACAAAGGGTGCGAAATACATGGACGCATCAGGGAAAAACGGAATGGAAAACCGCAAGAAACCATATCCACCCAGTTTCAGCAATATGCCCGCCAATATAACAGACCCTGCCGTAGGCGCCTGCACATGGGCATCAGGTAGCCAAGTATGTACCGGCCACATGGGCATTTTGACCGCAAAGCTTGCGAAAAAGGCGAGCCAGAGCCAAGTTTGTGCGCCCGCTGGAATATCCAACGTGGCCAGCACGGCAATATCGGTTGTCCCATTACCTGCCCCCAAGACCTGGCCTGAATACCAATATAGCCACAACATGGCTGCCAGCATTAAGACCGAGCCAAGCAAGGTATAAAGGAAAAACTTATAGGCCGCATAAACTTTGTCCTTGCCGCCCCAAACCCCGATAATGATGAACATGGGCAGGAGTACGCCCTCGAAAAACACATAAAACAAAACCATGTCCAGCGCACAAAACACGCCAATCATCAGGGTTTCCAATATCAGAAACGCCACCATATATTCGAGCATACGGGTCTTAATGGCTTTAGCGCTGGACAGTATACAAAGCGGGGTCAAGAATGCGGTTAACAGGATGAACAATATGGAAATTCCGTCCACACCCATGCGGTATTTAATGCCACCGCCAAGCCAAGCGACGTCTTCAACAAATTGATAATCTGCCGTACTATTGTCAAACCCCATGACCAATAACAAGGTCAGGCCAAGCACGGCTAATGTAGCGGCGAGAGCTACACGCGGCGCATTTTTCTCAATCTGGGCTTTACCTTCAACCCGGGAAATTTTCGTGCCTATC
>JALSHM010000073.1 GCA_026982235.1 Robiginitomaculum sp.
CGTCTATGAAAGCCCGTGTGCCGTCGATAGGGTCAACCACGAAACTGCGCAGCGCCCTGCGTCTTGAGGTATCGTCTTGGGTCTCTTCGGATAGCCAACCATAGTCGGGACGGGCGGCCTGTAATGTCGCTGCGAGGTAATCATTCACGGCAATATCGGCTTCGGTCACCGGGTGGTTTTCGGACTTATCCCACTGTTTGGTATTGCCTTTATGGAAATAGTCCCGCGCAATAGATCCCGCCTGGCGTGCCGCATCTAAGAGCAATGCCAAATCTTGATGCGGTACATTATTCTTAGGCATTTTGTTTTTAGGCACATTGTTTTTAGGCACCGGCAATCACCATGCTTTCAATAACAAGGCTCGGCGTGGCCACGGGCTCGTCCATTGTAAGGTCGTCCGCCGGAATGATGGTTTTGAACATATCCAAAAGATTGCCCGCAATGGTCACTTCGCTAACCGGATAGCTTCGCGCCCCATTCTCTATAGCAAAGCCTGCGACACCAACACTATAATCCCCCGTATTGGGGTTAAGGGACGGACCGAACATTTCGGTGATTAACAGACCTTTGCCTATATCCTGCATCAGGGCGGTCGGCGTTTTTTGTCCTGCGTCCATCCAAACATTAGAGCAAGCAATACCGGGCGGGGACGACATACCGCGCGCCGCATGTCCGGTGGTCTCCAGGCCAAGCTGCCGCGCTGCCGCACTGTGCATCAACCAGGATTTTAGCACGCCATTTTCAACAATTTGCAAACGCTTGCCCGCAACACCTTCGCCGTCCCAAGGGTGGGAGCCGCCAGCCCGTTTTAAATATGGGTCATCGGTAATATTGATGTCTTTGTGAAAAATTTGTGTGCCCATACTGTCTTTCAGAAACGACACACCTCGGGCAATGGCAGAACCTGAAATAGCGCTCACAAATGAAGATAGCAAACTATTGGCGACCCGGCGTTCAAAGAGAATCGGCAGGTTGGCCGAATGCATTTGCCGCGCACCTAGCCGCGCCACGGCACGTTCGCCAGCCTTGCGGCCAATGCTTTCGCAACTGGGCAAATCCGCTAGCCAGCGGGTTGACTTATAATCATAATCCCGCTCCATATCGGCGCCGTCGCTGGCAAAGGCGGCCACAGACAGGCCGTGGCTTGAAGACCGCCAACCGCCGCTAAATCCGCCCGTAGTCATCAGGTATGCCGTCCCTTTGACGCAATAGGCATTCGCCCCTTCGGCCTGGCTGACACCTTTGACCGACAAAGCTGCGGCTTCCAATTCTTGGGCACGAACGAGCAGCGTATCTGCATTTAAATCTGTCGCATCGTAAATGTCTAAATCTGGCTTTGTGCGTGCCAATTTATCTTTGTCGGCAAGGCCACAATAGGCATCTTCGGGAGCAAGTTTCGCCATAGCCACACAGCGCTCGGCCAATTTATCCAGACTATCGTCCGAGAGATCTGAGCTGGATACACAGGCTTGGCGCTGGCCAACAAACACCCGCAAGCCAATATCTTTGCCCTCGGAATTATCAATGTCTTCCAGTACACCGCCGCGCACCCCGATGGACAAAGACCGCCCATAGGCACCCACGGCTTCGGCCTCGTCCGCGCCGTAGCTTTTGGCCAAGCGTAACAAGGTCTTAAGAGCGGGCTTTAAATCATCAGGATTTACATCAGATTGTGCAGGTGTGTTCATGGGCTTGCTCATGGGTTTGTACAGGAGCCGCTTTTAACAAACCTTGCGCGGCTCGCAAGCGCTATGTCACCACACGGTACAATAAATACACAGCCATAACCAACATAGAACCCCATGTCAGCGCCATGCCAGCAAGGCGACCAAAACTGACCCCGGAATTACCGCTAAACCCAATCGCATGCAGCACACGTCCTAGGGTGAAGGCAATACCAAGCCCGTGCAACCAATAAGGACTGGCACTTAGACCTGCCATAGCAAACAAACCGAGCAGGGCGAGCGGTGCATATTCGGTAAAATTTCCTTGAACCCGAATAACTCGTTGTAAAGTCTCATTACCACCGTCGCCAATACCAATACTATTCTTCCTACGCGTCCCGCCAACCCGATAACTTAGGATGATTAGCAAAATAATATTGATAGCCACATATAGCGCTACGATTTCAAACAGTGTCATGTTTTCCCCTTTTGGGTTTTATTGATTAAGCACAGTCATAATCTCTTTGAACAGAATGGTCGAGGTTTTTCTTCTTGTGTTATTGAAACCTAGTGTTAAGTCATTGCAGGCTGGAGCGAGTAAGCATATAATGTGCGCCAATTGACCAAATGAAGAGTTCACCGCACCACTTTCAGGAAAATATGGATAACACAAATTTCGACATCGCCGAATTTCGTAAAACTCTCGGGCAATTTGCGACGGGCGTTACTATTATTACGACACTGGACAAAGATGGCGGCGCGGTGGGCGTGACCGCCAGTAGCTTCAACAGCCTATCCTTAAAACCGCCTATGATATTGTGGTCGCTGGATAGATCCGCCTTTAGTTTGCCTGCTTTTGAACACACGCAGTATTTCAATGTCCATGTACTTGGCTCAGGGCAAAACGCCCTGTCCAAATGCTTCTCCACAAGCGGCACCAATAAATTTGACGGTATCAAAACCAGTAAAGGGCTAGCAGGCATACCAATCTTGCCGAAATACGCCGCCTTATTCGAATGCAAGACGGCGCACCATTATGCGGGCGGTGATCATGTTATTATTGTCGGCGAGGTTTTAAAATTTAGCCGGACTGATGCCAGCCCTCTCGTATTCCACGATGGTCAATATGCGGAATTGGGCAATTTTTTTTAAAGCACCTATTTCCCCCATATTTGTTTGAGGCGCTTGTCACGGCGGCACCCATTTCTGTAGTATTTATAGCGAGTGGGGTTTTTCTTGTAATAGTCTTGGTGATAAGTTTCCGCCTTATAGAATGTCCCCGCAGCAATCACAGGCGTGACCACTTTTTTCTTCAAACGACCAGAATCTTGCAAGGCTTTCTTGGAGGCATGCGCTATTTCTATTTGCGCCGGATTTGCAAAAATTGCCGTTGCATAGGACTGGCCACGGTCACAAAATTGACCGCCAGCATCTGTTGGATCAACGGTCGTCCAAAAATACGCCAAAAGCTCCCCATAGCTAACTTTATTAGGGTCATAGATAATTTTAGCAACTTCGTAATGGCCTGTTCCGCCACGAACCACTTGTTTATAGGTCGGATTTTTAACGTGCCCGCCCGCATACCCCGAAACCGCCTCAATAACACCGGGCAATTTTTCAAAATCGGCTTCAACACACCAGAAGCATCCGCCCGCAAATATGGCTTCGGCGCGGTTGCCGCTCTGCATGTTTTCCATTTGCGTCTTCTCTGTCTCATTCTCTTGTGAAACAGCCGTACCGCAAGCCACCAAGACTGATGCGAACCCTATGAAGAATATATTCTGTATCTGTGTCATGGGGTTTTAATAGGTGAACATAAGCTCACAGGCCAGACACATTTTTGCGAGATAAATGTGCGCTAACGTTCGCTTGTACAAGCGCTTAAATAAGCCTGCATTTTTTGCTGGATACGCAAGCGTTTTACCGTATCTAAAACAATACCACAGGTCAGGGATAGAGCCGCGCCGAGCGCCAAAAAGGCTGCGAGAAAAGCTGTTGGAAACCGCGCAACCATTCCCGTTTCAAAATATTCAAACACCACGGGCAAGCCAATTGCCAAACTGATTAAACTGATAAGCACTGCCCCAAACAAAAAGAAACGCATGGGCTGTTGATCGCGATATAATTTACCCATTAGCCAAGCTATACGCGCCCCATCACCAAATGTGGATAATTTACTCTCCCCACCGATACGGTCAAAAAACGCGACAGGCACTTCGGCAAATGGCAGGCGCAATTCCAAAGCATGAATAGTCATTTCCGCTTCAATTTCAAATTTATCCGACATCATAGGAAAAGAGCGCACAAAGCGTTTTGAAAACACCCGATAACCGGAAAAAATATCGGTGAAGTGTCGCCCAAATGCTGCCCCCATCGCCCAGGTGAATACCTTGTTACCGATTGCGTGACCGGGGCGGTATTTTTCATCCCCAGACGCCCGCGCAGCGACAATCATATCCAGTTTTTCGTTCACTAATTTTTCAACCAACATCGGTGCCGCAGATGCATCATAACTACCGTCCGCATCACACATAATATAAACATCTGCATCAATTTCCCTAAACAAGCGCCGCACGGCATTGCCTTTACCGGGCAAAGCCTGATGCCAAATTTCTGCCCCTGCCGCCCTCGCCACTTCAGCAGTTTTATCCTTAGAGTTATTATCGCACACAATGATTCGCGCTTGGGGCAATGATTTGGCAAACCCCTCTATAACATGAGCCAAGCCTTCTTCTTCATTATAAGCTGGTAAAAGTACAGCAATGTTTTGTTTGGTTGTCATGGCGCATAGCCCCCGGTTATTTAGAGTATTTTTATAGGGCTAAGGTTTATAAAATGTGTATTATTATTTATACATCTATAGTGAGCGGTAAATATAGTGCCCATCCGCGTTCGTAAACCTCTCCATCCGCCCGCGCTTTATCAAACAGTTAAGATGGGCAATGCTTTCCCCAACCGCCATCAAACGATTGCCATCGTTGATTTTGCGGCGAAACAGCATGGAATATACTTCGGTGGAGCGTTTGGGTTCAAAGCAAAATTTGTGCAGACGCTCCAACGCTCTTTCATGGTGTTCAATAAGACGCGTAAGTCTGTGGTGGGCACCGCGAAACGGGATACCGTGGGCGGGCAGTATTAACGTGTCTTTGGGCAGTGCGTCCCGCAATTTGTGGCAAGACGCAATCCAGTCTTCGAGCGGATTACCGTCTGGTTCGGTTGGCCAGACACTCACATTAGAGCTGATATTAGGCAGGATTTGATCGCCGCTTATCATGATGTTTTTGTCTTGATTATATAGACAAGCATGTTCTGGGCAGTGGCCGGAGCCGACCACGACTTGCCAGTCGCTCTTGTC
>JALSHM010000074.1 GCA_026982235.1 Robiginitomaculum sp.
CGTTAGAGCCACCTGAGCGGGACAAAATCCGCGAGTTAATGCCGACAAGCTCGCCTTTGGAATTGATCAAAGCCCCACCGGAATTACCTTTGTTAATGGCGGCGTCGGTCTGGATGAAATCTTGGTATTCACCTTGGGAAGCGCTGGAGCGACCAAGGGCGGAGACAATGCCCGTCGTGACCGTCTGCCCGATGCCAAATGCATTACCAATAGCAATGACATAGTCGCCAACTTTGACTTTATCCGAATCGGCCAAATTCACATCGGTCAAACCGCGCAAATCAATTTTTAACAGGGCAATATCGGTTTTGGGGTCGGAGCCGACCACGGTTGCATCAGCAGTGCGGCGGTCGGTTAAGGTAATGGTGATTTCGTCCGCCCCATCAATGACATGGGAATTGGTTAAAATATAGCCTTTGCTGGCATTGATGATAACACCAGATCCAGCCGAGCGCATGATCCGTTCGTCTTGTTCCTCATCGCCATTACGGTTTCTTTTGAACGGGTTTGGACGGTCGCCAAAAAACCGTTCCATAAATTCATCATTCATCATATTGCCGCCAAATGGGTTAGATGGGATTTTTACTTTCGAGGACACGGATATATTCACGACTGCGGGCGTGGTGCGTTCCAAGAGGGGAGCGAGTGTCAACACGCCGCGTGCCGGATCAATGGTCAAGGCTTGGGTGTTTGAACTCTTGCCATTGAATACAGGCCATTTTGATTGGGCGCTGGCAAGAGGGGTTATAAGCATAGATGTTGCGAGGACGGATGTTAGGAAAATTGATTTTTTCATGGTGAACTCCAATAGAGTGAATTTGTTGCGCTGAATGTAGGCTTCCTCTGCACGGCTTCAAGTGTTCGAGGCATAATGTTACCAAGATTTAAGGGCAAGCCTTTGTCTCGCAATGGCACATCCGTCTCTTATTGGCACAATCAAGCGTGCCAAATACGCCTGAATAGCGATTATTATACAGGTTTTCCCCATATTAGGTGGTGTACTCATAAACTCAGACCGCAATGGCATGAGTCAATTTGTTCGCTGGCTAGGCGTAAAGCCGCAGGAAATGCTAGCATTTTCAAGGGTTTACAACGACGCCAGTGGGCAAAGTGGCCATGCTGAACGTGACTGAAGCGCGGAACGAAATCTGCTACAATCTGCGTCGTCAAAGCGCTTGGCCGGGCAATAAGCCCGCCCTGCACACTTTTCCTAGCATATTTTCGCATATTTCGCTCCATTACGGCCTGAGTTTATGAGTACACTACCTAAAACTGGCACGATGGTTGCAAAGCTTATGGGGAATGAACTGCTCCCACAGATCATGGCGAGGTTTCTAGTCCAAACTGAGCCACCCACACCTTAAGCCCTTGTGTTCGCACAGGGGCTTTTTTTTGGTTTTATTTGTACGCATTAAGGTTCGAAAAACCAGAAAGCCTTGACCCATACCCTCACTTGCCTATGTATAGGGCATGGGTTTTATAAAAAAAATTATTACCGAAGTGAAATTCATTCGTAAGATGAAGCGCATGTTGGCGGCGGTTGATGATGTTGATTCAGCTTCCAGTAATCTGGTGCCTGACGATATTGAACGTGTCGTGGACAAATACCCCGACAATATTGCCTTTATTGAAGATGACCGAGAATGGACATATCGGGATTTTGATAACTATGCCAACCAAGTTGCAAATTGGGCTTTGGTGCAAGGCGGGCGGCGCGATGATACGGTTGCTATATTTGCCCGTAACCGGCTTGAATATGTGGCTATTTGGTTTGGCCTGAGCAAGGTGGGCATGGTGCCCGCCTTGTTGAATTATCAATTACGCGCGGCACCATTGGCGCATTGTGTCAACATATCCCAAGCAAAATTGGCCATTGTTGACCATGAATTATTAGACGCGTGGGAAAGTGCTCAAGCGGATTTGCCCGAAACATTATCCACTTTTATCGCTTTTGGGAAAAGCAAAAAAGTATCCGGTTTTGATCGCAGTGTTGCAGAACAACCGCAGACACGACCACGCCGTGCCATTCGCGAGGGCATATTGGCAGGACGGGTGTTTATGAAAATGTTCACATCCGGCACGACGGGCATGCCCAAGGCGGCCAAGGTCACCCATGCGCGCGGGCAATATTATATGCGCGGTTTTGTGGTCGCATCCGAGGTTAATTATACCGACAGAATATTGATGGTACTGCCTATGTATCATGCCACGGGTGGTATTTGCGGGGTGGGTTTGGCCTTATCTAAAGGGGGGACAGTGATTGTCCGTCCCAAGTTTTCCGCCTCGACATTTTGGGATGATGCCGTCAAATATAAAGCCACCATGTTTATGTATGTAGGTGAATTGTGCAGGTTCTTGCTCAATGTGCCGGCGCACCCCCTGGAGAAAAGCCACAATATTCGCTGTATTATTGGCAATGGTCTGCGGCCAGAAGTGTGGACGAAATTTGTCGAGCGGTTCAATATACCCCATGTGGTCGAGTTTTACGGCGCCACTGAGGGTAATATTTCCATGATAAACTTTATGGGCAAAGTCGGGGCAGTTGGGCGGATTCCCGAATATATGCGCGATAAAACCAACGGGGCTTTGATAAAATTTGATGTGGAAACCAACACCCATATTCGCGGCGCAGACGGGTTTTGCCAGCGTACAGATGTGGACGAAATTGGTGAGTTAATCGGTGAGATTCGCCCCGGGGAAACCCGCTTTAAGTACGAAGGCTATGAAGACAAAAACGCCAGCGCCAAGAAAATCATTAAAGATGTATTTGTCAAAGGCGACCGCTGGTTCCGCACGGGTGATTTGTTATGGCGGGATAAAGAAGGCTATTATTACTTTGCCGATCGGATTGGGGATACCTTCCGCTGGAAGGCCGAGAACGTCGCCACCAATGAAGTGGCTGCTGCGCTCACCGCATTTGACGGCGTCACCCAAGCCAATGTTTATGGGGTTCCTATTCCGGGCTATGACGGCAAGGCGGGCATGGCGTCTTTGGTGGCGGATGCAGGGGTCGATTTAGACGCTTTGTATAAACACATAGAGGCCGCACTGCCGCCCTATGCAAGACCAATATTCCTCCGCATTACATCTGAGGCCGAAACTACGGGCACTTTTAAGTATAAGAAAACCGACTTGGTCAAAGACGGATTTGATCCGGCTAAGATTAAAGACGATCTCTATATGGCGCATCCGAGCGAAGGTAAATATGTGCGCCTTGACAAAGACTTGTTTAAGCAAATCAATGACGAGAAAATCAGGTTTTAGGACAGCATGACGGTGCGGCCTACGGACATTCTTGAATTTTGGTTCACCCATGCGGGGTCTGCGAAATGGTACGCCAAGTCTGATGCTTTTGATGCGGAAATTCGTACACGGTTCGAAGCATTTGCCGTGGACGCAGCCGCGCAGGTAAAACGGGACGGCACACACGAATGGCAAGTAGAGCCTGATACGGCACTTGCCCTCATTATTGCCCTCGATCAATTCCCGCGCAATATGTACCGGGATAATAAAGGCGCATTCGCATGGGATAAATACGCCCTGGCTTGTGCGCAAAATGCGATTGCGCAAGGCCATGACTTAAAAATAGGCCAAGACAGGCGCGCGTTTTTTTACATGCCCTTCATGCACGCCGAAGACTTGGCCATGCAGGACGAATGTGTGCGCTTGATGGATATGCGTATTGATAGCGAGAGCAGTTTATTTCACGCCAAAGCCCACAGAAAATTGATAGCAGATTTTGGCCGCTTCCCCCACCGCAACAAAATTTTGGGACGCGACAGCACAAATGCCGAGAGAGCGTTTTTAGCACAAGGAGGTTATGCACCGTGACTATTCAAAGAAAAACAAAGCCGACTAAAAGGAAACTAAAACTCGAAAAGGGCAAATTAAAACTGGGCGATGAAGAGCTAAATTTGGCCGAAGAATGGAAAACCCAGCTCGCCAAAATGAAGATGAAGCCGGATCAAATTTATTCAATCCATAATAAAATCCGTACCCTGACCAATAATTTCGATATGCCCGGCCCCGAAATGCGTGATGTGTTGGACTTTGATGTCCACCACGAAAAATTCCCAGTGCCGGTGCGGCTTTATGTGCCCAAGGGCGCTTCGCGCGGGCCAGGGCCGACTTTGGTGTTTTTGCACGGCGGTGGTTTTGTCACTTGCTCTATGGAATCCCACGAAGGCATGTGCTTGCGCATGGCCGATAGTGCGAAAATGCGCGTCCTGTCGGTTGATTATCGGCTGGCACCCCAATACCCGTTCCCGGCGGGGCCTGATGACTGCGAACATGTATTGAAATGGGCATTGGCGGGCAAAGGTCTGGAACATGGTATCGACCCGAAACGACTTGGGATTGGCGGCGATAGTGCAGGGGGGACAATGTCGGCTTATCTGGCGCAAAAATACCGCAAAGATTTACGTGCGCAAATTCTGCTCTATCCGCTCATGCAAATGGCCGAAATAAAGCCCCAAAAACCCGGACCCCAAGACATGTTGCAATTGGGTGTGGTGGCGCTGAAGTTTATTTTGAAATATTATGTGGTTGATGCCGATGTGATGTCCACACGGATTTCCCCACTGTTCGAGAAAAACCTCAAGGGCCTGCCGCCAGCCTATATCCTCACCTGTGGTCTGGATCCGCTACGGGCGGAAGGCAGGTTGTATAAAGACTATCTTGAGGACAATGATGTGCCAGTTGAATATATTCACGAAAAGGCCATGCCCCACGGCTTCCTGAATTTCTCCAAAGCCTTCCCTAAAGCCCGCACCATTCCCGAAGAGACCGGAAAATTCATGCGCCGGACAATGTCTTAGCGAGGGAATATCCCGTATAGGCCTAAGTTGACTGAAAGGCTTGTCTTATAGTTTTTTGTTGGGCAATAGTTCTGACTTTAATAGCTATGTTGGCCGCGCCCGCCGCCTTGGCCTTTGCCGCGCTTTTTCTGCTTGCTTTGACTGGGTTTTTTGCCTTGACTACGGCCCGAAGGTCGGGCGGCAACGCGTAC
>JALSHM010000075.1 GCA_026982235.1 Robiginitomaculum sp.
GAGAGCGCATATGCGTGTCTATTCGGTTGTATCGGCTGCGGTAAGCGGCATTTTAATGATGGGTGTAAGCCCGGGTGCCTTAGCGGGCGTATGTGGGGCGGGAGTTGTCTGTAATTCCGGTTTGAATGCGGCGGTTATGCCTTATGAAGGTGTGCGCAACGCCACATGTAATGTGCGCCCGCAAATGGGTGTCGTGAATGTGGCCCCCGTAAATAATTGTGGGGCGGGCGTCGTCAATCACGGGATTGCAGCCGACCCATTGGCACAAGTCAATGCCTATAGCACCAAGCCCTATGGCTATTTGAAAACCTTTGAATATAAAAATACGCCGAATGTTAATGTGATGCGCGTTCATGCCCGTGCGCCTATGGTCGCGCTGAATGACGTGCCGACAGGGTTTAGGGGTGGCTGTAATCCGGCGACAACTGGCTATTGCCGGGCGGGAAATGCACGACCAGTGGTCGCGCCTAGACCTGTGATGCAAGCGCCTGTAATGCGGGCACCTGTGCAGGTGCGTACGGGGCGTGGTTATAACCCGGCCAATTTTGCGTCGCGTCAATATGGGAACAATATCCTAACGCCAGGTATTGCGCACATTCCAACTTCGATAGTTGACCGTTCGCCGATTACACATATTGATGGCGTGCCTCAACCAAAGGTTAGCTCTGTGACAACTGTTAACGGCACATATGGGGCAGGATTCCAAGGGCCGCGTCCTGTTATGCCACCGCGTCCAATGGGCGGTAATGTCATAGGCCATGTTTCGGGTGGTTCTTATACATATACCACACCTGGCAAACCGGATTATTGGGAAAAAACATCTGGTGCCACAGTGGTTGACGGTTTGTCGGCTACGCAAATTTTGTGCCGCCGTGCGGGTACTCCGGGCACAACACACACAGTCAATGTTGTGCGTCCTGTGATTGGTGTACCACAAGCGATACCAACCCCGGTTCGTGTTCCGGTGCGCCCGGTGTGCAGATCCGCACCTATGCCCCAAGCGCCTCTGCCAATGCCTGGGGGCCGCTGGACATATTAAAGTGTTTTTCGGCAATAATCTCAAAGTTTAAATTGGGATTATTGCCATAGTTAATTTTCCCCCGAGGGGGGAAGCAGCTTGCCCACCGCGCATTATTCCGGTTGGCTGGTTCAAATAAGAGTATCTGGAGACGATTTTATGCGTATTTCATATTTAGCTAGCGCGGCGCTCGCCGTTTGTATATTACCCCTAGCAGGCACAGCCTATGCTGGGTCTAGCCATCAAACGATTACCTATGGTTCAGGTAGTTATGGGGACAGCCAAAGCATGTCTTCAACCACACTGCACAATTCTGGCTCACATTCGAGCCATTCCCACTCGTCAATGAGTACACGTTATGGTGGGTCTAGTGGGGCACCATGTCCGTCTGGTTCAACCCGTTCGGGTGACGGCGTATGTTTGACCAGTGGCACCACATCTGTTGGGCGCAGCTACACATCGTCAAGCAGCACAATCGTGCCGTTTACGACGACGGTTGATAATATTTCAAGCTACCGTATAGAAGGCATGGGCGCCAATGAGTTTCTCAGCGAAACATCTTGCCCGACCAGTGTTTATAACCCGGAAGGTGCCAAAGTTCTTGGTTGCTATTCTGTGGTCAAAAAAGCTGCTCCGGCTCCGGTTTACAGGCCTGCCCCCGTCGTGGTGCCGCAGGTTCGTTACCAACAAGTTCGCGTTGTGCGCCCCATTATTTATGTGCGCTATCCGGTGCCAACACCCTATGCAGTGCCTGTTTATCAACCGCAATACCGCGTTGGTGGTTGTGGCATGGCTTATTCCCGCTACGGCAATAACTGGCCACGTATGGGCGGTGGCTGCGGCGGCTGGTAGAAGTTTAAAATGCTCCCGAATTAAAACCCTGTCTCTTGCGACAGGGTTTTTTATAATATAATCTGTTATATTCTCGTGCTTTTGGGGAAAGCCGTGTGGGGTGACATAGCCCGTATTCATAGACACTATTCGTTTGCGCTAAAACTGCCTTGCTTAATGTGTAATTAGCGGGTCAAATACAGGCCGTTTTTAGCAGATTCGCATAAAGGTTTTTTATGAGTTTTCTACACAAATTTGGTACGGCACTGGTGAAAACCTTACCGCCGGAGACGGCGCACCGGGCGGCTTTGCGCGCATTGTCCCTAGGGATTGGCCCTAAATATAAGTGCGACCATACAAGCTTAAAGACGGAAATCGCTGGCTTGTCCTTGCCTAATCCCATTGGTCTTGCGGCGGGGTTTGATAAAGACGCACAGGTGCCGGACGCAATGTTGGCGGCGGGCTTTGGGTTTGTGGAATGCGGTAGTGTGACGCCTTTACCCCAAGCGGGTAATCCCAAGCCGCGCCTGTTTCGCCTGAGCGAAGACCGGGCAGTGATTAACCGTATGGGGTTTAACAATCAGGGGCTGGATAATTTCGCCAAGCATTTGCGGGCGCGTAAAGGTAAGCCTGGTATTGTCGGCGCTAATCTTGGTGCCAATAAAGACGCTAAAAACCGGGCTACGGACTATATCACTGGGCTGGCGGCACTGTGGGGGCTGGCTGATTATTTTACCATAAATGTATCTTCGCCCAACACACCTGGATTGCGAGATTTGCAAGGCGGGGATGCTTTGGAAGACTTGCTCGGACGGATTTCCGAAGCCCGCCAGAATCTGACCGGGGACGCCCCGTCTCTCCCCATATTTCTGAAAGTCGCGCCAGATTTAAACTTCGCACAAATCGAACGTATTACCGAGCAAGCCCGCACATATGGTATGAGCGGCATTATCGTATCCAACACCACGATTGAACGCCCAGATTATCTACAGTCCGCCCACAAGAACGAAGCGGGCGGCTTATCCGGTGCGCCGCTCATGTCCATGTCCACACGTATTTTAACCGAGTTTTACACGGCCAGCGCCGGAAAAATCCCGCTGATTGGGGTTGGCGGGATAGCCAGCGGCGGCGATGCCTATACCAAAATCCGCGCCGGTGCCAGCGCCGTGCAACTGTACTCGGCTCTGGTCTATGCGGGCCCCTCACTGGCCGCTGATATTTGCGACGATCTGGCGGCGCGGCTGAAAGCGGATGGCTTCGCACATATGCGTGAAGCCGTGGGCACACTTGCTGGCGATAAAGCTTAATCTAGCCAATAGCACAATTATCAATCAGCCTGACCCCTTTGCAATGGGCGGCTATGAGCAGACGTGCGGGGCGGTTTCCTAATTTTCCGCTTAGCAAGTCTAGTGATTGCGCATGGGCGACGGCTACATAGTCCACGCTGTCAAACCCGGCTTTTTGGATATTATGGGTGGCTTTTGTGGTTGCGGTTTTTATGTCGGCACCTTTTGCTATGTCTTTGGCGCACTGGGTCATGATAATATTAAGTTGACCTGCGATTTTGCGACCTATCTCGTCGAAATAGCGGTTGCGGGACGACATGGCCAGGCCATCCGCCTCGCGCAGTATTGGTGCGCCAATTATGCGCACGGGCATGTCCAAATCGGCGCTGAGGCGGCGAATAGTGAGAAGCTGCTGATAATCTTTTTCGCCGAAAATGGCTATATCAGGTTGGACGCGGTTGAAAAGCTTGGTGACGATGAGCGCCACCCCGCCAAAGAAATGCGCCCTATGGTTGGTTTCTAGCCCAAGCGCAGGGCCACCGACACTGATGGTGGTGCTATGATGCGAGCCGTACATTGTCCTTGGGATATAGACCAGATCACACCCTGCCGCTTCGAGCATTGCGCAGTCCTTTGCGTGGTCGCGGGGATAGGTGTCCAGGTCTTCGCCCTTGGCAAATTGGGTTTCGTTGACATAGATACTGGCCACGATTTTGGTCGCGTATTTTTTGGCTTTGGCGATGAGGGATATATGGCCAGCGTGCAGGGCGCCCATGGTCGGGACGAAGGCTATGGTTTCACCACTGCCGCGCCATTCCCATATTTGTCCGCGTAATTTGGCTTCAGATTTTGTGATTACAATAGGTGTCATAATGGCTCTCTATGAGGGCGCAATAACCAAGCAGGATTGGCCTTGGGATACAAGAGTTTTGCACACATAGACGGCGTGGGCATGTTCAAGACCGCCGAGTCGGGCGCGGTAAATAATGCCGTTTGTGCGCTCTACGGGGATGATGATTTCTGTGGCTTTGGTGAGGTTGAGGCTTGCATCGGCTTTGGTCAATAAATTCGCATTCTTGGCGGCAGCGGCACTGGCAAATGCGCCAATTTGCACGCCCCAGCCCTGTTTGGCTGCATGGGCGGGGATATGCATACCGCTCGTGCCTTGAACAACCCGCACGGTTCCTGCTTGCTGGCCCGCAATATTATGTGCCGCCCGCAAGGTGTAGGCATGGATTGTATCTGTCTTGGCCATTTTGGCCGTAGGTGTGGTCATTCGTTTTATGCGCAGTTCGTCGGCGTTCAAGGCGAATTGTCGGTGGCGGTTTTTGTCCATTTGTTTTTGGACTTTAAAACCGCGTTCTATCAAATCGGCCATATGGGTGTCGCGGGATTTGCCGCTCGCCCCGCCGAGAACCACGGCGATGAGCCGCCGCCCATCACGCTTGGCGGATATGACAAGATTATAGCCCGACGCATTGGTATAACCAGTTTTAAACCCGTCCACGCCCTCGACCTGACCCAACAAAGTATTGTGATTGGTATAGGTGCGGCCATTATAGCGAAATGTTTTTTGGCTGAAATAGGGATAATATTTACGGTGGGTACGCAGCAAAGCTTCGGCCAATTTAGCCATGTCACGAGCGGTGGTAAATTGGTCGTCATTGGGCAGGCCATTGGCATTGCGAAACACGGTGCGCTGCATACCCAGCGCTTTGGCTTTGTTGGTCATGAGGACGGCAAATGCCTGCTCAGAACCGCTGATCCGCTCCGCCAAAACCACGGCGGCGTCATTGGCGGATTTCACGCTGAGCGCCTGTATGGCTTGATGAACAGTGATGGTGCGCCCGGCTTTTAATCCAAG
>JALSHM010000076.1 GCA_026982235.1 Robiginitomaculum sp.
TTCAAGATATTCTTGATTGGCGTGTTTAAAGAATTGCTTGCTCATGGGCATATGATCTTCCCAGAAACAACCGTTTTCGATATATTTCTCAAGCTGTTTGGGGTTCGGCTCGCCGCGCCCAAATTTATCGCCATTCTTGCCGCGCCATCCCGCGAGCGGCCCCAGCCCCGGCTTGCGCTCATGATTGACCAGATAATCAGGATAGCCGCCCGGATATTTAGGCGTGCCGTCCTCATTTATCATGCCGGGCAAATCCAGCATGGCACCCAGTTCCAGCAGCACGGTTTGGAACGTCCGCACATCTCGGTCGAGCGGAATAACAGGCTGGCGAATACCATCAGCCACACCGTGGCCTTGGGAAAACGGCCTGTCCAGTATGGACAAGCAATCATAACGCTCTAGGTAAGTCGTGTCAGGCAATATCAAATCGCAATAAGGTACGGTCTCTGAGTAGAACGCATCCGAATAAATAATTTTGGGTATTTTATAGCTACCATCGTCATTCTTAGCAGTGAAGAAACCCAATGTTTCGCCGATATTCATGGACGAATTCCACGCCATATTGGCCATAAACATGAATAATACATCAATACCGTAAGGGTCTTTGGTAGCCGCATTGCGCAAAACCATATGCATCATACCGTGCAGGGACAGCGGATGCTCCCAGGAGAATGCTTTATCAATGCGCAAAGGCTGGCCGTCATCGTCGACAACCAAATGCGAGGGGTCGGTGGGGAAGCCAGCTGGCGGGCCGCTCATAGGGGTAAGCGGTCTAAAATGCGGCGGTGTTGGCTTGGCACCCGGCGGAATGGGTTGCGGGTAAGGCGGTTTATAGCGCCAGCCGCCGGGTGTATCCACCGAACCTAGTAGCGCCTGCAAGACATGAATGGCCCGGCAGGTATGAAAGCCATTGGAATGAGCAGAAATGCCGCGCATGGCGTGGATGGCCACAGGCCGCCCAATCATTTTATCGTGTTTATTACCCCAAGCATCTGTCCACGGCTGGTCTATAACCACTTCTTCTTCGAAAGCTGCATGGGCTAGCTCGGCGGCAATGCGGCGAATGGTGTCGGCGGGCACACCGCATTGTTCGGCGACCGCATCCGGTGCGTATTCAGCCGCCATATAGCGCGCGGCCAGATGTTCAAAGGACGGCACAACTTTTTTGCCCGCGACTTTGCGCGCACCCGCAAAGGCGGGGGTGAAATTTTTAGAATTGGCGCTCACGGCTTTTTTCTTCTTCAAGTCCCAAACCAGGGCTTCGCCTTTTTTATTGCGCAAGAACAAGCCGTGGTCCGCACCGCCTGGATTATCTATTACCAGCCAAGGCGCATTGGTGTAACGCGCCAAGGACGGGAAATCCACTTTCTCGGCCCGTAAAAGTTCGTGAATAATGGCAAAGATAAACAAGCCGTCCGTACCGGGGCGAATACCGACCCACTCGTCCGCAATAGCCCCATAGCCATTGCGCGACGGATTAACCGCAACGAATTTACAATCGCCGCGCGTCTTCATTTTTCCCAGGCCAATTTTGATGGGATTACTATCATGGTCATCGGCCACGCCCAGCATCATGAAATATTTCGTGCGGTCAAAATCCGGATCGCCAAATTCCCAAAACGCACCGCCCAGCGTATACAGCCCGCCCGCCGCCATATTGACGGAACAAAAACCACCGTGGGCGGCGAAATTATGAGTACCGTAGCGCGACGCCCACCAACCGGTTAGGCTCTGGCTCTGGTCGCGTCCGGTAAAGAATGCCAATTTACCCGGATCCTTCTTACGCGTCTCGCACAGCCATTCGGCGGCGATTTTCATGGCTTCGTCCCATTCGATTTCTTTGAAATCACCAGAACCGCGCTCCCCAACCCGCAACAGCGGCTTGGTCAATTTCCCCGGCGCATTCCAGTGCATGATACCGCTAGAACCTTTGGCGCACAGCACACCTTTGTTAACGGGATGATCTGGATTGCCCTCAATATAGCGCGGCTTGCCGTCCTTCATATGGACTTTAATCCCGCACCGACAGGCACACATATAACAGGTCGAAAATTTGACCTCATCACCAACTTTGGGCGAATAATCAATCTCTTCCTTAACCGTCTCAAACGGATTCATTGTACCTTTATGGCCCATCAGGCAGTCCCCTCATTCACTGTGCTTTGTATATCAGCATTACCTAATATAAGTAGGCCGAGAAACTGGGGCAGTCAACAGGTTTTAAGAGGGGATGGTTGGAAAGAATTCCTGTCTTTACCCCATTGTGAGCGATATGGAAAACCCTATTTGGTAAACGATATAGAGTTAATTAGACCGTCGACTTCGGCAATATCCCTATCATAATAATGCATTGCCGGTGCCATATATATGACCAAGTTTAGACCACTATCATTTTCCACCATAGCGACCTTGCCCTTCATGTTCAAACCATTCGGATACTGACCACTAATCTGCATTTTAACGCCCTCTATTCCCCCGATTATAGTTGGCTCTATAGCGCTAGTTTCAAGGTTTGCGAACCCAAGTCGTGTCAGATTTGTGCTCACGAAGTCAACCAGCTTTAATTGTGATTGTCCCTTCGCATATGCTGGGAAATTTTGGGTCTTGTCGACTGTTTTAATCATCTTCTTGCCGTCTTCCACAGTCAAAATATACACTTGATTAAGACCAAGACCGTCCTTTGTTAATACTGATCCAGGCGTCACATTTAACCCTTTGGGAAAGCGTGTCCAAGCATCGCTTGCGGTGACTGTAAATGCAGCCTCGGTCGCCACAATACCCGGCTGTACAGCGGACATAGTAGCTGCACACCCAGGTAGAACAATGGTAGCAGCAAGTACAAATAATAGTTTTTTCATGGTAATCCCCTTTGTGTTTTAACCTTGTAAAGTTTGAATCATATTTTTTATTATTGCCGCATCACTTGCTGTTGGCGCTCGGCTTAAATATTCCTGAAATGACTTAGCTGCCTTGTCTTTTTCACCCATAGAGCTTTGAATATCACCAATTTCGCGCCAAGTCTCGACGGGTGCATCCGCATATTTAACCGCAATTAGGTAATGCGTGAGCGCTAATGCCTTATCACCTTCATCACCGCGAAAATCATAAACCCGCGCTCTTGAATACTCCAATACACCTAAATCTTTACCGTTTTTGGCAAGGCGGTCTATTACATTCAAAGTCGAACCTGCATCACGCAAACCAAGCTCGGCTTTTAACCAAGATTTGAGATGTGGCCGGATTAAACGGCGATACTTTTCTTCCTCTAGCTTGGAGCCTTTCCAAGTCTCCGCATCAACTTGTAATTTTTTCAAACGATCGACCGACGCTGGGTGGGTATCAAAAATTGACGAACGCGCACTGCGCTTTCGAACCTGCTTAATGCTGGATGCTGCTTTTTCCTCTGACAAATTCTTCCATAAAGAAATTGCAGCCATAGTATCATAGCCAGCCTCACCAATCGTTTGCAAGCCGACTTTATCAGCCTCAAGCTCATGCTCGCGGGAGAATGACATCAAACCGCCATAAGCAATTAGCGGCCCCAAAAGAGCCCCATAACCAAGCGTTCCTAAGGAAAAAATAAGATTGCCAACAGTGGCATTCTTGGCCGCTGCTTGCTGCTCCAAAGAGTGTTTCTGATAATAATGGCCAAATTCATGTGCCAGAACCAAGGACAATTCCGCTTCATTTTCTACCCGCAACAGAAGCCCAGAATACACCACCATGGCACCATTTGGTAAAATGCCCGCATTAAATACGGGAGCCTCTAACAGATAAACCCTAAGCTCACCCTTATAATCACCGGATAAATCGTCAACCAAACCACTAACATAGGCATTAAGCTCTGCATCGCGAATGCGTGCGCCAGACTTGGCAACTTTCTTTTCAATCTTATCTGACTCATACTCCAAACTTGCTTCGGATGAAGATTTATCCAACGTCTTGACACCTGCCGTGCGCGTACCAAGATCCGTAGTCTCACACCCGGCGACAATCAAAGCACTACCAAGCAACAAACAAGATAAAAATTTATGTGATGATTGCAGCATTATTTTTTCGTCGTATCTGCAACATCGTCCTTAAACGGGCTATTTTCCATCAGCTTATCGACCACAGCATCCGTATTGTCTTTACTGCGTGGATCGCCTGCAAATGCACTGGCTAAATTAGCTTTGAGCCAAACCACTTCGCCCGTCTCCAAATCGACCAAAGAAATATACGCACCACGAAACCCTGAAAGTGCCGGAACATATCCTGTGACAGCACCAATGGCGATTTTCGCAAAAATACTGCCGCCACTTTCTATGACGGAGCGCGATGTTAGAAAAGCTGCATAGTCAGCATCTGTGCCGGCTTTTAACGCCTTTGCACCCTCCCCAAGTGTATAAGACATTCTGTTTTCATTGGTCTTATGTGGTAATCGCCCTTTAAACGGTACCGCGCCAATCATGACGAAATGCTGCCCCATGGCCTCGGCAACTTGTTCATTCAGCAAAAGTAATTGCTCTACATCACCTACCGTGCCACTAATATCCTTAAATTCTATAACATCTTCACCAGTTGATTCCAGCTGGCGAATTATTGAACCACGAAAATTCTCTAATGCAACCTCCGACCAGTCAGCCCGAAGTTCCATACTGCCTACTTTAGAATAGCGCATCTCAACATCAGGTTCCATCAACAATACTTTGACGCTTTCGCGCTCTTCATTGAAACTATCGGATGGATTACTATTCGTTGTCGCACAGGCACTCAGCACCAGCACGCAACCGACGATAGCTACGGATTTTATTTTATCAAACATGATTCCCCCATATTGTATTTTAGACGACCTTTATACCATCCTTACCAGACATTGCAAAGCAAAATAAATACAGTTTCTTTTCTTATGCTAAGAAGGCAAGGCTGTGCTATATTACAGCCTTGGGCGTGTAGGGTATGACTATTCCGTCTTTGACTGTGAACACGCGATCCATATAGGTGGTTAGGC
>JALSHM010000077.1 GCA_026982235.1 Robiginitomaculum sp.
TATCAATAACGCCTCCACCTATCAGCCAGATAGGGCGGATGATTTTTCTTATGAAATTTATGGCAATCATATGGATGTCAATCTGAAAGCGCCTTTGCGGTTGGCACAGCATTTTTCACGGCAAGTTCCAGATGATAAAAAAGCCTGTATCATCAATATGATAGACCAGCGTGTCCTGCGCCCTGCCCCGGATTTTTTCACTTATGGCGTCAGTAAATCGGCACTTTATGCGGCCACAAAAACCATGGCGCAGAGCTTTGCCCCCCATATTCGCGTCAATGCGGTTGGCCCGGGGCCGACCTTAAAAAGCATCCACCAAGACGAGGCGCAATTTAACCAAGAATGCGCCAGTACGTTACTCGGAAAAGGTTCCCCCCCCGATACTATCTTGGACGCCGTGCGCTATCTCCTATCCGCCAGCGCCGTCACAGGTCAAATGATCGCCGTAGACGGCGGCCAGCATTTGGGAGTTTAGGTATGAAAAAATCGTCCACAAAAATCATTATCAATGGTCTCGAAGTCCTGGCATCTATTGGGGTGCATCCCCATGAGCATGAGACGGCGCAAATGATTATTATTGATATTGAACTCGACATGGGCGCTATGCCCACACCCGAAGATGACCTATTGGTCGAAACCCTGGACTATGCGCGGGTCGCGGATAAAGCCGCCGCCTTCGCTCAAGAAGCCCATGTGCAATTGGTGGAAACTCTGGCCGGGCGTATTGCGCAGTGGGCACTTGATGAAGATAAGCGCGTACAAGCCTGCACAGTACGCATCGCTAAACCCCACGCCCTCATCAATGCCAAAACAGCGGGCGTCGAATATTGCTTGAAACGAGATGGGTAAAGCGCAACACACCGGTGCGGACATAATTGCCGCCTATGTCAAAACCCTGTCCGGCAAGCCGGGCGTTTATCGCATGTTCAACGCGCACGGTGAACTGCTTTATATCGGCAAGGCCAAAAACTTGAAAAAGCGGGTCA
Source organism: Robiginitomaculum sp. (assembly GCA_026982235.1). GTDB lineage: Bacteria > Pseudomonadota > Alphaproteobacteria > Caulobacterales > Maricaulaceae > Robiginitomaculum_A. The sequence continues at coordinate 987 of JALSHM010000077.1, forward strand.
CTGCCTATACCAAATATGACCGCCACCCTATTCGCATCCAGCGCATGATCCGCGCCACTAAAACCATGGAATTTGTGGTCACGGAAAGCGAGACTGAAGCCCTCCTACTGGAAGCTACCCTGATTAAACGCCTCAAACCGCGCTATAATATCCTGTTACGCGATGATAAAAGCTTCCCCTATATCCTAATGCGCACCGACCATCCTGCGGCGCAACTCATGAAACACCGGGGTAAGCGTAACAAACCGGGGCAATATTACGGCCCGTTCGCCTCGGCAAGTGCCGTCAACCGCACATTGGATACTTTGCAACGGGCGTTTCGCCTGCGCACATGTTCGGACAGTGTCTATGCTGGGCGCACAAGGCCGTGTATGTTACACCAAATAAAACGCTGCGCTGCCCCATGTACGGGGGAAATCTCCTTGCGCGATTATGCCCAGCTGAACCAGGATGCTTCGGATTTTCTCTCAGGCCGCTCACAGGATTTGCAAAAACGCCTGCAAGCCCGCATGCAACTTGCCTCGGACAATTTACATTTCGAACAGGCCGCAGAAATCCGTGACCGCATTCGCGCCATGGCCTTTGTCAGTACGGGTAAGGCGCATATCGCACCTAAAACCTTTGCCGAAGCCGATGTGGCGGCCATTCACCGCGACGCAGGGGGGCAAGCATGTGTGCACGTATTTTTCTTCCGCGCCGGGCAAAATTGGGGTGCCAATGCTTATTATCCGCGCCACGCCAAAGATCAAGACACGGCGGATATTTTAGATTCTTTTTTGGCGCAATTTTATACGGGCAAACCCATCCCCAAGCAATTATTCGTCAATGTGGATTTACCCAATAAGGCCTTGCTGGAAACGGCATTATCCGAACGGCGCCAGAAAAGCTTTCGCATTTTCAAGCCGAAGCGCGGCGAAAAATTTGACCTGGTTGAACTGGCACGGCGCAATGCATCCGAGGCCTTAGCGCGTAAATTGGCCGAAACCGCATCGCAAAACAAACTCCTGAAAGGCTTGGCCGAAGCCCTAGACTTGCCCGACCCGCCCGAACGCATAGAAGTGTATGACAACAGCCATATCCAAGGCACAAATGCGGTCGGTGCCTTTATCGTAGCGGGCACTGATGGGTTTTTACGTCGGGAATACCGTACATTTAATATCAAAAACGCCAGCACACAGCCGGGGGATGATTTTGCCATGATGCGCGAGGTTATGCGGCGACGCTTCTCGCGCTTACTCAAGGAAGACGGTTTAACATGGCCTGATTTAGTGTTGATTGACGGGGGTAAAGGCCAGCTCTCGGCGGTGAGCGGTGTTCTTGAAGACCTAGGCGTGCTGGAGCGTACAACTCTGCTCGCCATTGCCAAAGGCCCTGAGCGCAATGCCGGGCGCGAAACCTTTCATATGATAGGCCGCCCCGAATTTAGCCTGCCTGCGCGCACGCCTGTACTGTATTATCTCCAGCGCCTGCGCGATGAAGCCCATAGGTTCGCCATAGGCACCCACCGTGCCAAGCGTAAAAAACAGATGCATACCAGCCCATTAGATGCTATTGAAGGAATCGGGCCTAGTCGTAAAAAAGCACTTTTGGCTTGGTTTGGCTCAGCAAAAGCGGTCGCCAGTGCTACGGCGGACGATCTGGCGAAAGTAGATGGAATAAGCAAGAAACTTGCGGGGAGTATTCATGACCACTTCAACGAATGACAATAATGACGGGGTAATTAAAGGTGCAACAGGCGGCGCACTGGCGGACGGATTGACCATAGTCCGTGTCCTCCTCACCCCGGTGATTATGTTTATTATTTACAAAGCCTGGTCGGCCAAGCCGGGTGATGTGGACGGGTTTGTCTCCCTTGATCTCAAATTGGTTTTATTGGCTTCGGTCTTATTCGTGGTCGCCGCACTGACCGATATTCTGGACGACTTTTTAGGCGGCAGTGCCTATGCCAGTGAACGACAATTCGGCTGGTTTGACGATATTGCCGATAGCGTCCTCATTGACGGCACGCTCATTGCTTTGGTTTGGGTGCTGGGCAAGGCCGACCTCTTGCATTGGAGTTTTGCAGTGCCTGTCTTGATATTGGTGTTGCGCGATATTGTATTGGGATTGACCAAAGGCTATGCATTCTCGAAATTCGGCCTATTGGAAACAAGACTGGGTGATCTTAAAAGCGCTCTTTCTATGTTCGCCGCCTGCACTTTGGTCGCCGCGCCGTGGCTAACCAACCTCGTTGACAATTTTCGCGCAGGCCGTTCCGACGATGTTGCGCAAGTTTATAATGCCGCCAGCACATGGGTGTGGAATACGGGGCTTGTCGCACTTTGGATTGCAGCGATTTTAGCGCTATATACGGGCTTTAAATTGATGACAACGAAAACCAACATCTCAGAAAACACAGCCACATGACAGAAACAATCCGGCACAAATTGCACTGGCTACCCAATGCGCTCACCCTTGGCCGCATTGCCATTATCCCATTACTCATGTGGATGATTATCGTGGTTGGCGGCAATTCTACTAGTTTCGTTAATGCGCCTATCCTCTTGTTATTGCTGTTTATTTTATGCGCAGTGACAGATTTTCTGGATGGTTATCTGGCGCGAAAATGGAACCTGGTATCCGCCTTTGGCCGCATGCTCGACCCCATAGCGGATAAGCTTTTAGTGGCCGGGTGCTTGATTGCGCTCAATATTAGCTTCGGTGCCGTCTGGTATGTCCTTATCCCCAGCACGGCTATTATCTTTCGCGATATTTTCATCAGTGGCACCAGAGAACACGCCGCCAATGCCGGTATTGTCCTAGCCCCGACCATGCTGGCGAAATGGAAGACCACCGCAGAAATGCTGGCTATTTTGCTCCTACTCATCGGCATTAGCACAAGTTCGGTCATGCCCATTAGCCACAACATCGGCGACATCTCAGTACTAGCCTCCAAAGCCGGCATAGCCCTACTCTGGCTCGCCGCCGTCCTGTCCCTCTATACGGGTTGGCACTATATCAAAGCAACATTGCACGGCTAGGTTAGCTTGCCTCGCACTAATTTATCATAGTCCTCGACCATGTTTAGCGTAAGTTCGCCTGGGGTGAATTTTAGGCGTTCTATGGAACGCACAGGGGTGATTTCTGCGGCTGTGCCGACGATGAAACACTCAGAGAATGTTGGTAATTCGTCTGGCCAAATATCGCGTTTGTGGACTTTAATCCCGCGCTTTTCCGCCATCAAAAGCACCGCCTTGCGGGTGATACCGTCCAGTAAAATATCATTGGTCGGGGTGTGAATTTCGCCGTCCTTCACAAAGAAAATATGCGCACCCGTACATTCGGCGATACGGCCTTTATAGTCCAGCATCAGCGCATCATCAAAGCCCTTATCGGTGGACTTATCCTTAGCCATTGTACAAATCATATAAAGCCCTGCCCCCTTGGCTTTGCACGGAATGGTGTCCGGCGCAGGCCGTTTCCAGTCGGACATACACAAACGGATGCCCTTCATTTTATCCTCAAAATAATCGCCCCAATGCCAGACGGCGACGGCCAGGTGGATTTTATTACCTTTAGAAGCAACCCCCATCATCTCGCTACCGCGCCACGCAATAGGCCGCACATAAGCAGAGCCAAGCCCGGATTTAGCCAAAGTATCCGTACAGGCCTTGTCGATTTCCTCCACGGTGAACGGAATTTCATAGCCGAGATATTGCGCGGAATTCAGCAAGCGCTGGCTATGATCGCGCAGGGCATAAATCTTGCCGTCATAGGCCCGGTCACCCTCAAATACGCCAGAACCATAATGCAAAGAATGGGTCAATACATGGACTTTGGCCGCGCGCCAATCGACAAATTCACCGTCCATCCAGATATATCCGTCCCTGTCATGATAAGCCGCTTCAGCCATGTATTTTCTCCGCTTTATATTCTGCGCTATATTGTGTAGTTTGCCTTTATTAAGTCAACACTAATTAGAAACCAAGTGGCAAA
>JALSHM010000078.1 GCA_026982235.1 Robiginitomaculum sp.
GTGCAGCCGGGTTAAGGGCATGTAAAATGGCCGCCGCCGTGCAGACGGCATAACCGTCCAATAAAACGGGAATTTTCTGATGTCGTGCCGCCAAAATAGCCCCGACCATGCCCGCAATATCGCGCCCGCCGAAACAGCGTAAAATCTCCAATGGATCACCGAGCATATCTTTGTGGGTCTCAGCCGCCATTTCCACGGCTTCAATATGACGGGTCACTTGCGCGCCCTGCCCGCCAGCCCAATAACCCGCAGCCCCGCCGAACAAGCCGCGCGAAATCGCCGCCGCTGCCGTTGCCGTGCCGAACCCAGCATTGCCAATAACAATAATATCGCAATCCTCTGCCACAACCTCCATACCATAGGCGAAAGCCCCCGCACAGTCTTGCTCTGACAAAGACGGCTCAAGGCGCATATCTGCGGCTGGTGCCGTAACCCCCATTTCAAACAACTTGAAAAAAGCCGATTCTGCGCCTGCAATCCCGCGCACCGAAGCTGCGCCGGACGACAAGGCAGTAATCCGCGCTTGTGCGCCTGCTATTGGGTCTGCATCCAAAATAAATTCTGTCACTTGGTGCGCCCCGACGAATACACTCACCAGAGGTTTGGCCAGGCTTGGTTCTTCTGTCCCCTGCCAACGCGCCAACCATGCAACGGCTTTGTCCAACCGCCCTAACGGGTGCAAACCAGCTAATGCAGAGGATAATTTTTGTTCAACGCGCGTCTGCGCTTCCAAATCGCCTTGTGGCAAATCTTTGGTCAGTTTTCTTATGTCATCAAATGGCTGCATGATTATGTCTTTTCCAGTTTCTGCGTCAAATGAACATGCTTGTCTTTTATTTTCAACTCTATTTTTTTGTAATTTCATAAAACCGTAACCAGATATGCCTAGCTTTGCCTACAAATACGAGGAATTGACATGAGTTCAAAATTGATTCGCGATGCCGTATTGGTCAGTGCAATAATTGCCGGCGGTTTTCTTGCTCTAACTCAGCGCGAAGCCATATATGATTTTATTGGGCTACACCCAGCTGATATAGTCGAAGCCAGAGCCAATCGACTTGGAGAAAACCCCGCACAGATACCGACTGACACCACTGCTATGATTGTCTAGGGCTCGTCAACATCGATCAGCAAATCCGCAGATGGGCATTTTTGGACAGAAACAAGGGTCAATTCTGGTAGCGTAAAATTCTTAGTCGATACCGGTGCCAGCGTTGTTGCCCTCACCCCGCGCGACGCACAATTGGCCGGGATAAATTTACAAACACTGGCATATACCTCCCCGGTCAACACAGCTGCCGGCCAAGTAATGGCTGCCCCCATTACACTATCAATAGTCTCGGTAGGGAATGTCAGTGTGCGTGATGTGCGCGCAGTCGTTATTGCCGAAGGCCTGCCTCATTCTTTGCTCGGTATGAGTTATCTTGGACAGCTACAAACCGTTGAAGCCAGTCGAGACCTGCTTATTTTACGCCAATAAAACTTTGCGCAACATATTAAGAGCAACCAAAAGCAAGCATATGCCAAATGCCATGCGGAGTTTGTCTTGGGGCATTTTATGGGCGGTACGCACGCCAAGGGGTATGAATAGAAAACTCATACTGGCAATAAGCGCAAACCCTAATATATTGACATAACCAAGGGACAAAGGTGGGCGCCCTGCAACACCGTGTCCGCTTATGATAAAACCAATCGTCGCAGGGATGCTTATAAATATTCCCAGCGCCGCCGCCGTGCCAATGGCGCTATGGATACGCTTTGCGCACAGCACCATAAAGGTCACACCGAACGAGCCAAAACCAATGCCCATAAGCGAACACAGTGCGCCTAAGGAAAATCCAATGGGCGGCGTCAGCCCGTTCACCGGAACTTTGTCCGCCAATCGCCAGTCGGGGCGGCCAAAAATGAGCTGCAAAGCAATCAAGCTGGCCATGCCACCAAATATCAAGGTCAGTATTTCGCCAGAAAGATAGCGCGCAAATATTGCCGCCGCAAACAGCGAACCAATACCAATCCAAATACCCCAGCTAAACAGCTTGTTCTGCGGCCAAATCAACGACCAATCTACGGCACCGTGTTTGTTATGTCCCGAAGCTGAACGCAAAGAGGTCACGATAATCGTAGCCGATGATGTCGCCACGGCTGTATGCATGATGACCTCACTGGGATATCCAAGAGCGCTAAAGGTGTAATAGAGTGCTGGGACTATGATCGCACCACCACCGATACCAAACAAGCCGGCACTAAATCCGGCGGCCGCGCCAACCGTCATAAGCGCAAATATCAAAGATATGGTTTGCCCATCCATCAGGCGGCTTTCTCTTTGGCGCGCACGAGCGCCTTAAACGCGGTCTCTATGCGCGCGGACGGGGTCAGAGAACTATCCGCTTCACTAAGGGAGCGCCGCCACAAACGCGCCCCTTTTTCTCCGTGGAAAAGCCCCATAATATGGCGGGTGAGTGCTTTGACTGTCGGGTCTGTCTCCTCAACACTTTGCGCATAAGCAATAAGTTCCTTCACGACCTCACTCCTTGTTATCAGATTTGGGGACGCGCCGTAAAACACTTCATCCACTCGGCTTAATATCCACGGATTGTGATAGGCGGCACGCCCCAACATAACCCCGTCCAAATCCCCTATTTCCGCAAGCGCTTGCTCTAGCGTCGATAGGCCGCCATTTAATGTAAGTTTCAGATGCGCAAATCTGGCTTTCATCTCGCGGACTAATGTATAGTCAAGCGGTGGTATGGTGCGGTTTTCCTTGGGGCTCAAGCCTTTCAGCCAGGCTTTGCGGGCGTGTACAATAAAATTTTCACACCCCGCCGCGCTTACCGTTTTTAAAAATTCAGGTAAAATTTCCCTTGGCTCTTGTTCGTCAATCCCGATGCGGCATTTTATGGTGACCGGAATATTTACAGCCCCTTGCATAGCCGCGAAGCATTCCGCTACCAGTTCTGGCTCCGCCATCAAACTGGCTCCGAACCGACCCGCCTGCACCCGATCTGATGGACATCCCACATTCAAATTTATTTCCATATAGCCATAATCAGCGCCAATACGGCTCGCTTGCGCCAATTTCGCTGGGTCACAACCGCCAATTTGCAAGGCAACAGGCTGCTCTCGTGCGTGAAAGCCCAACAAATAGTCCCTATTGCCATGAATAACCGCATCCGCCACAACCATCTCAGAATACAACAGGGCGCGCACCGACAACATCCGATGAAACACCCGACAATGCCGATCCGTCCAATCCATCATAGGTGCAACGGAGAATGTAAACCCTTGTTTTATCATAGTTTTTCTTTATAATTCAAAGACATAAAACCGCCCATAAATAGGGAAACCTATCGTTTCCGTGATTTAATTGACTACCATATTGCGGATATGGAAAAGTTGCGCAAGCCCCTTCGCCTCACCTGCGCATATTCTTTGAAAACCCTGCGCAAACAACTCGATAAACTTCCCCTGGAGCGAAACCACCGCCCAAAAAATTAGGGCGGCCCGCAGGCACGCCCTATTTTTTGTGAATTCTCACTTATTATCGGTGAGACTTTGTTGTTTTTGCTGCTAAGCATTTACAACCTAGGGATAATCGTTCATAAAGTCAAGAGGGAGGGTGATATGAATTTACGTTTTGCATTTGACTTGGGTACGGCGTCCTTAGGCTGGGCGGTTTATGAACTGGATAGAAAGAATGCACCTATTAGGCTTGTTGATAGTGGAGTGCGAATTTTTTCTGATGGACGCGACCCGCAAACTGGCGAATCCAACGCCAAGGACAGGCGCGAACCCCGCGCTATGCGGCGTTCACGTGACCGATATTTACAGCGCCGTACATATGTTATGGACGCGCTGATAAAAGCTGGGCTAATGCCGAGTGAAGAATATGAGCGCAAAAAGCTAGTAAATTTGAACCCTTATGAGCTTCGCGCCAAAGCTTTGAATGAACCTCTGCCACTTCACCATATTGGCCGAGCATTTTTTCATATCAATCAACGGCGTGGGTTTAAGTCCAACCGTAAAACCGATGATCCAAGTGAGAGCGGTAAAATCGCCTCCGCCGCCAAACGTCTGCGTGAGAATATGGGCGGGTATGAAACGCTGGGTGAGTTTCTCTGGGCGCGACAATTAGACCCGGATGTACGCAAACGCAAGCCTGTGCGTATTCGCATGAATGCAGACAATAAAGACGAACTTTATGAGTTTTATCCACTACGGCAAATGCTGGAAGATGAATTTAATCTGATCGTGGAGCGGCAAAAGAAATTTAATCCTGACTTCCCACCTGATGAAAAAATCGCCACCATCCGCAAAGCCATATTCGACCAGCGCCCGCTCAAAGAAGTCATGCCCGGCTATTGTAGCTTTTATGATGACCAATACCGCTTGCCCCGCGCCCATCCATTGGCCGAGGATTTTGTGTTTTATCAGAAAATCAACCAACTCTACGCTTGGGATGAGAACGGGTATAAAATTCCGATAAGCTTGGAAATGCGTGATGCAATGATAGACACGCTAAAATCCGGCACAGATTTAACGTGGCCGCGCGCCCGTAAAATTTTGGAGCTTCCTGGAAAGTCAGGCCGTATCAATTACGAAGAAGGTGGCGAGAAAAAAATAGAAGCCAGTGCTCTTACCAAGCGCTTCAAAGGCACGGCTAAAAAACCCGGCCCATTTTTTGATGAATGGGAAAACCTATCGCTAGAACAAATTGAAACCATTCTCGCGGCTTATAAATCCAGCAATACGGATAAAGAATTATTAGAAGCATTATCAGGTTTTAATCTCACAGATGAACAAAAAAAGCTGGCCGTGAAATGCTCTCTGCCAGACGGCTATATCTCTGTATGTAAGCGCGCCGCGCAGGAAATCACCGATGAACTTAAAAAGGACATCATCACCTATGCC
>JALSHM010000079.1 GCA_026982235.1 Robiginitomaculum sp.
TAAGCCCGATACCAAACCGCATTATCACCAAAGCCCCATCCGCAGAACTCCGCCCTGACCAAACCGATCAAGATAGTTTGCCAGAATATGAGGTGTTGGACGATATTCTTTACGGACTGATTGAGCAAGAATTACCAGTTGAAGAAATATTGGCGAGAGGGCATAAGGCCGAAACTGTGCGCCGGATACAGCATCTCTTGCACATTGCTGAATATAAACGCAGACAAGCCCCGCCGGGCGTGAAAATAGGCAATAGAAATTTTGGTCGCGATCGCCGCTATCCGATCACCAATAAATATCGGGATAAGGTTCCCGATTAGATGAGAAATTAGGACGTCATTATGAAACCAATCGTAAGATTTGCACCTTCACCAACGGGGAAACTCCATGTGGGTAATGTCCGTACCGCTTTGGTTAACTGGCTGTTTGCTACGCGCGAAGGCGGGGAATTTATCCTGCGGATTGACGACACCGATACGGGACGTTCCACCAAAGCTTATGAAGACGGCATTAAGGAAGATTTGTCTTGGCTTGGTATGAATTGGAATTCGAGTTTTAACCAGTCCGACCGTTTTGATATATATGATGATGCGGCCAATAATTTGCGCGAGGCGGGACTTCTTTATGCCTGTTACGAGACCTCAGAGGAGCTAGACCGCCAGCGCAAAATCTTGCGCGCCCAAGGCAAGCCACCCGTCTATGACCGTACCGGGCTTAGCCTGACACCTGAAGATAAAGCAAAATTAGAAGCAGAGGCGCGCACGCCCCATTGGCGGTTCAAGCTTTCGGGGAAAACCGCCAGCTGGGACGATTTGGTGCGCGGCACACAAAATATTGATACATCATCCTTGTCTGACCCGGTATTGATACGCGCTGACGGAACATATCTTTATACTCTGCCAAGCGTGGTCGACGATATTGACGCCCAAATCACCCATATTATTCGCGGTGAAGATCATGTGACCAATTCCGGTGCCCAGATTGAAATATTTGAGGCTCTAGGCGGTGCCGTGCCTAAATTTGCCCATACACCTTTATTGGTGGGCAGTGATGGTAAAAGTCTCTCGAAACGGCTTGGTTCTTTGTCTATGGATCAACTTCGCGAGCAAGGGATTGAACCCTTGGCAATTTGTAGCCTTTTGGCAAAAATTGGCACATCTGATCCGGTCGAAGCCCGCCATTCTTTGGCGCAATTGGTCGAAGAATTTGCTTTTAGCAAAATTGGGCGGGCGCCGGCGCGGTTTGATGAGAAAGAATTGGCTTTGGTCAATGGACGTCTGCTCCACGAGACCCCCTATGCAGATGTCAAACAACGCCTAGATGCGCTCGGTGTGGCTGGCGGCGCGGACTTCTGGCATTTGGTGCGGGGTAATTTGGATAAATTAGGGGATGCCGCCGGGTGGTCGACGGTTATCTATGCGCCTATGTCCGGGCAGATAGCGGATGAAGATGCTGATTTTTGTAAGCAAGCCGCAGATATGCTCCCGGATAATCTCGACGAAAATACATGGGGGGAATGGACCAGCGCCCTGAAACAGAGCACTGGTCGCAAAGGTAAGTCCTTATTCCTGCCGCTTCGCATGGCGCTGACAGGCCGTGCGCGCGGACCGGGGATGGAACAGATACTTCCTCTGCTCGGGTCTAAAAGGGCAAAAGCCCGCCTTATGGGCGAGACGGGCTAAGCCTGTTCAGACTATTCTGCCTTTTTTGTACATCCGCCAAAGCCTTCGGCATTGCGCCATTCGGTGCCTGGCTCACATATATCGGAACTGGTGAGCGCCGAACAATCCTTGTCACTCTCGCAGATACACTCATATGCACCAGTTTCCTGTTTATGGCAGGACTGTGCTGTATCCAAAACAGGTGTGTCCTTGCCAGATATGGGCGAAGAGAACTCGGTTGGATTTTTCACTGCCGGGTCTTCAGTCGCTATTTCGGGCACGGTTTCGGGCACGGTTTTGGAAGGTGTGGTTGCTGGATCAATTTCTATGGGCGCATCCGCTACCCCGTCTGATTGGGGTATAGCTGTTTCGGGTAACTCCATTGGATCCGTAGGTGTAACCATTTCTTCTTTAGCGGTTTCCTCGACTTGTTCGGTTTGTTCCTCGACTTTTTTCTCAGGATCAGCATAGGCCGGACTGGCCATGAGCGCGATTGCTCCGATGGTTAGTCCAAGCATGACTAATATTGATTTGATCGTCGTTTTGCGTTTCTGATACGTGAAATATGACATTGTCATCTCCTTAAAACGCCCTCCCAGAAGTTTATGGTTAATCATGAATGTGGCAAAACTCTGCCGAAAATACGGCAAAGTGTGAATATTTATCCATTTTTTAGAAAGGAGGGTTTTTTAACGAGGAAGTTGGCGGCTGGTCGTAAATCTCACCGGGATGAAGTGGAGATCAATGACCAGCCCGCCGTTTTTCCGGTAGCTAGGGCGTGGGGTTATGCTACCGTATAAGGCCTTGGGATCATTGGGGAACCCCACTGCCTACGAATCATATACACGAAGAAATATGAAGAATCAACTAATAGGTGTAAAAAATATCTCTTATGGTTTATAAGTTGTAAGTTAGTCTGCTCGTATTCTAATCAAAAGACTATTTTCGCCCAAAACGGGTTATGTTTTTGGCTAAAATCCACCAAATTGGGTCGAGAATCAGGATGGTAACGATGACTGCCAAGCCAAAAACCCAGTGTGCGCCCGTGAAATATAACCACAAAAACAGCCCGACCATCACTGGATAAAACAAATAGGCACGCGCCATACGTATGAATACTGTAATAAATTTCATAAGCCTTCAATATTTCTTGCCCCGCAAGGCCGCGCCTGTTAACTGAAACGCTTGGAATTTGGGGCTTGTAATTAAGGAGCGCTTCGTGAGTGAGAGCAATAACACAGTAACGGTTGAAACGGTAAAGAAAATTGCAAGGTTATCACGCTTGCATGTGGAAGAAGACAGATTAACACATTTGGCCGACGAGATGAATGGTATTTTGGCCTGGATCGAGCAATTAGGTGAGGTTGATGTTGAGGGTGTTGAGCCAATGACATCCGCCGTGGAAATGCCTGCGCCCATGCGTGCGGACGTTATTACGGACGGCGGGGTGCGGGACAAAGTTCTGGCCAATGCGCCCAAGACCGAAGCGGGCTATTTCGTTGTCCCCCGGTCGGTAGAGTAGGGGACAGATATGACAGATTTAACAGCCCTCACCCTAGAAGCCGCTTTGGCTGGTTTGAAAGCCAGAGACTTTTCATCGGTTGAAATTACCAAAGCCCATATTGATGCCTGTATGGAGGGCGCAGACCTGAATGCATTCATCACGACAGATTTTGACAATGCGCTGGAAGCGGCCAAGGCCTCTGATGCCAAACTCGCCAAAGGCGAGGGCGGGGCGCTAGAGGGCGCACCCATTGGTATCAAGGATTTATTCTGTACCGAAAACGTAAAAACCACGGCAGGCAGTAAAATCTTGGGCGCGTTTAAACCCCCCTATGAAAGTACAGTTACGGCCAATATGAAAGCGGACGGCATGGTTATGTTGGGTAAGCTGAATTTGGACGAATTTGCTATGGGGTCATCCAATGAAACCTCCGCATTTGGCTCCGTGGTAAACCCCTGGAAGCCTAATGGGGAAAACGATGTGGAATTAGTGCCGGGCGGTTCAAGCGGTGGGTCTGCCGCAGTTGTCGCCGCTAATATGTGTTTGGCTGCAACCGCGACAGATACGGGCGGGTCTATTCGCCAGCCTGCCAGCTTTACGGGCACTGTGGGTATAAAACCAACCTATGGTCGTTGCTCGCGTTGGGGGATTGTCGCCTTTGCTTCATCTCTTGATCAAGCCGGTCCCATCACCCGAACCGTCAAAGACAGTGCGATTATGTTGCAGTCCATGGCCGGGTACGACCCCAAAGACAGTACGTCCATCAACAAGGACTTGCCGGATTTCTCCGCCGCCTGTGAGCGTTCTATCAAGGGTTTACGCATTGGTATTCCCAAAGAATACACAATGGACGGTATGCCGGGCGAAATAGATGACCTCTGGCAGCAGGGTATTGCGTGGCTAAAAGATGCAGGTGCGCAGATTGTGCCCGTATCCTTGCCCCATACCAAATATGCATTACCCGCCTATTATATTGTTGCGCCCGCAGAATGCTCATCGAATTTGGCGCGTTATGATGGTATGCGCTATGGGGTTCGGGTCGACGGTGAAGATTTGAACGACACATATGAACTCACCCGTGCTGCAGGTTTCGGCAAAGAAGTCCGCCGCCGTATTATGATCGGTACATATGTGTTGTCCGCCGGATATTATGATGCTTATTATTTGCAAGCGCAAAAAGTCCGCACCCGCATTGCCGAAGATTTCACCAATGCGTGGGAGACATGTGACGCCCTCCTGACCCCAACCGCCCCCAGCGCAGCCTTCCCCATAGGCCGCCCGGTCAATGATCCTGTGACCATGTATCTCAATGATATTTTCACAGTAACCGCAAACCTTGCGGGTCTCCCCGGCATCAGTGTTCCTGCCGCTTTGGATAAAGATGGTCTGCCGCTTGGCCTGCAAATCATAGGCCGTGCGCTGGACGAAGAAACCGTCTTTGCAGCGGGTGCTGCCCTGGAAAAAGCAGCAGGATTTACGGCTAAACCGAAGAAATGGTGGGTATGATGTTTACAGCTAAACGAGTAGCAGACAAAAAAGATTGGCTTTCTGGGCGCGATCATGACTGGGAGATTATTCTGGGGCTTGAGGTTCATGCTCAGGTGGCGTCAAACGCGAAATTGTTTTCCGGCGCGGCGACGGAATTTGGGTCGGAGCCGAATACACAAGTATCCTTGGTCGATGCGGCTATGCCGGGCATGTTGCCTGTGGTCAACGAATTTTGTATCGCGCAGGCCGTG
>JALSHM010000080.1 GCA_026982235.1 Robiginitomaculum sp.
CTCCCCGCCCCGCCGGTAGACGCAACAAGAGCATAAGCCCCCATCACCATCAACGCCACCGCAATAAACCCGGTAACCAACCCCGGATACCAAGACCCGTTCTCAGCCATAACCGCCATACGCTCCCCGGCTCCAAAAAACCGGAGCCAGTCCGCCCCCCCAACAATAACCCCAATATGCAAGGCACTAGCAACAAGGCTCAACGCCCCCCCAATCAACAGATATATATTCATGTTTTTATTTCCTCCTCGGGTTTTGTGTGAAAATATATACCATACTATATGGTTTGGTCAAGGTGGGGGGGGTTAATGGTTTAGAGCTATAGCTCCCCGCGCAAAACTGAAAAGTCGTACGAAATCAGTGTTCTTGCAACCTATTTGGAAACCGGATCGCTATTACATTGCGCGAAAAAAGGGAAAGTATTCTTCTGTTTCAAAATAATTTCCTGCTTCGACATGAGAAGGCAGATGGAAACCTTCAAATTTTTTGTAGTTTGACATATCCCCCCAAAGGGTTGCAATCGGTATATCTTGTCCGAATTGGCATTGGACCAGCGCTAAAGTTGCACCTTCACGGGGCGCCCCCGTTCATCGAGCGTCAAATCCACAAACTGTTCAAGGCCTTCGTGTTTAACAGTCACGCGTGCCGTTTTATTATCATTTTGTTCCCACTTGGTGTTTGCATTTGGAAGAAGTGCTGCGGGTGACCTAAATATGGCTTCGGCAATATAGCGACCAAATGCGACCCTTGCATGATCCATATCACCCCCGCTCACCTTATAATCATTACCGAATTATGGGCATGTTGTAGGACGTGGTAGGCTACGCTGCTTTGGAAAAACCTGCGGAAGCCTTTCACTGAGCTGTCGGCCATAACGATAACCGAGAAGTCTTTACCGCGCTCGATTATAACCTCTTCGGGATTTCCGACTTCTGTCCATGTATCTACGACTTCCACACCTGCGCCCTCTATGGCGGCGCGGGCTTTGGCTATGGCTTCTTCGGCCTTTGGGAGTTCATCTTCGGTCTCTGCCACCGACAAAAGGGATACCGGGCATTGGCAACGCGAAGCGAGAATGGCGTCTTGACGGGCGGCTTCGATGGATTTTTCATCGTTAACGCAAATAAGATGACCGTGATTTTCTTCGATCTCGCGGGCAAGCAAGACCGTACCATGATGTTCGGTGACCACCGTGCGGGTCGTACTCCACTTAATCTTGCCGCGCACATTTTTAGCACCACGCCCGTGCATGGCCAAAATGGTCAGATCATAATAATTCAACTCGCACTCATCCAAAATACCCGCAGCCGTGTTGGGTGCCATCATCAATTTCAGCGCGATATGGGTGCCGTTTTTATCCGTATAGGTTTTCATAGTATCGCCAACAGGATCCCCATAAGCCCGCTTGCGGGTGTCTTCTTCCTTCCAATCACCCCCCAAAAAACCAAGCTCTATCAACTGGTCGCGGGCTATTTTCAGGGCGCGCATGCCCGGCAGTTCAATGCCCCATTCAACCATATTTTGCCGTGCCAAACCAACGCCGGATTTCATACCTTTATCCAAAGGGCGCACATATAACAGCGTAATATCGGCGTCATTACCTTGACCAATTTTGACGGCATATTTCAGGCCGCGCTTGGACTCTTCGGAGCCGTCAATACAGATTAAAATGTTAAATCTGGGCGGCCCCTCATCTAAAACTACATCTGGATCATCAGTAAATAATGCCTCGCGCATGACAGTCTCCTTTATTTATAATCCTATAGCGGGCCAATAAAACACTGCAAAGGCCAGCAAGACAATAGTCGACATAATCACCATTTTCCACCCAACTTTCAAGAAGTCTGTGGTTTTTAAATATCCCGATGCATAAACAATAGTACAGGCAGGGGTTCCGATGACGGTGAGATAGGCAAATGCGGAACTGATTGCGGTAATATACCCCAAGATAAGCGGGCTTTCTCCGGCAGTGGTCGCCATATTTAGGGATATGGGGCCAAGAACCGCTACGGCTGCTCCGTTGGACATAGTGTTGGTCACTAGGGTTGTGAGGGCTGATACGGACGCATAAAGACCAATACCGCTTTCCATACTGCTGGGAAGGATACCAATAAAGCTATCGGCCACCCATAGTGCCGCGCCTGTATCCTTCATTTGGATACCCAGAGAAATCGCCGCCGCATAGAGCCAGACAACGCCCCAATTTACCCCGGTGTTTAAATCTTCCCAGCGCACAAGACCAAGCACCATATAAGTGACCGCGCCTAGCAAAGCGATAGTGCCGAGTCCAATTTCCGTGGAGAAGAATATCCAGCCCAAGAGGGTCGCGAAGAACACCATAATAGCAATCCAGTCACTGGACTTCATAGCGCCTTCTTTTTCCACAATCGTGCGTAATTTGACCACAGCGCGGGTGATGTGTTTGTGTTCTGGCTTAAAGGTAAAAAACAAAATTCCGATAACGAATGGTAATTGCGCCAGAAACACCGGATAGCATACTTTAATCCAGTCCACATAGCTGACCAAATATTGCTTAGTCGCTTCATCGCCGCCATAGAAAAACTCTTTCCAATAGCCAATCATAATGGCGTTCCGCGCCCCTCCAGACGGGGTACCAATACCCGCAATAGAACACCCATAAGCAATAGAGAACAGAAGCACTGCAGCAAGTCCGCGCACCTTCTTAGGATCGTCGGAAGTCAAAGTGATGAGGATAATCGCTACAGGGAGCATCATAGCCGCCACAGTATGCTCACCAATAACCGATGCCATAAGGCCAGACACCAATGCAATACCGACAGAAACATTAAGTGTTTTTGTGCCTGTCATGCGCACGATTAAATAAGCTAATCGTTTATCGAGTTTTTGCTTAACAATAGCGACCGCCAGCATAAGCGACCCCATAATGAACAAGACGGAATCGCTCATGAGGGATTGCGCCACTTGTTTGGAATCAACATCTTTCAGCATCAATATTTGGGCAATAACAATCATAAATGCCACTGCAGGCAAGGGCACTGGTTCGGTTACAAACAAAATCACCGCGACTACGGAAATGACCAATACGGTTTTCCCCGCATATGTTAGGCCATCAGGTACAGGCGCGAGATAAAGCAATAGCCCGATAACAAATGCAAATATTAGCCATCGCTTTTCGCGAAGAAAATAACCGAAGCTACGAAGGTTACGGGTGCCCTGCAAACGAAAGCGGCGTGAACGTCTGGTAGTAAATAAAGCCATGATGATCTCTTAAGGATTTATGCCCTTAGATGGCAGAATGTTAAAATAAATTAGATGGTGGCGGGTTAGGCGCTGACGCAGAAAACATCAAGTGCAGACTACGAAAAAGTATATAAATAACCCGCCGAAGAAACTCCGGCGGGTAAAATTTGGTCGGTAGAGCTAAATGCTAATTACCGAATTTCATCTTCCAACCGAATGTCGCTTCATATTGCTTCATTTCAGCAGTTAAAACGTGGAATGGGTTCGGGCCAAACGGCGTAACTTCATTTCCGGCAACCGATGTATTTGGTGCATACATGAGCGCCAGTTCGAAAGAATGACGATCATTGAGTTTAAACTCACCGCCACCGGTAATATGGGAAGTCACAACGCCAGGCGCCAAAATATTCAACGTAATATCAGAACCATTAACTGGCTGGCTATTTGTCGCATAGCCCGCACGTAATGACCATTGATCATTCGCACGCCATTCAACACCAACTTTGAAAATGTCAATATCGTCCCAACCAAAACCGGGGCCTCCCGCTGAGCCAAATGGCAACATTATGCTAGACGGATTGGAAACAGAGCCTGCATCAGAATAATTGATATGCTTATAATCAACATTTATTGTCAAATCAGGGCTTAAGTCTGCAGAGATACCAATTTGATAGTTTGAAGGAATATCAAAATCCCCGCCATCAGCAAATAGGCCTGCATATTCATCAAATTCGCTCATGTCGATTTTGGTCTGATACATGCCGCCAATCCGGATATTGTCAGCGAGGGCATATTCAAGGCCAATTTTACCACCAAAACCAGTAGATTTACTTGAGCCATTATTGGTCAAAGCGGCTGGATTAGACGTAGCGCCGCCAAATACGGCCAAGCCTTTTGCTTCAAACACCTGGAAAGCAAATATTGGCGCAATTCCGAATTTGAAATTCCCCATTTGCTTGGCATAACCAATAGAAATAAGCGCCTGGCTTAAGTTAATCCCGGTATCACCACCGCAATAAACGCCATTGTCAGCCGGTACCTGTGGAGGCACTTGCCCGAATAAGAATTGGCAAGTACCGTTCGGTACATTTCTATAATCCGTATTCATGCCGCCATTGGCTGTCATGGAAATCCCCCAAGACGATGTATCGTCTATTGCTTTCACAAAAGCAATATTTGGAATGGCAAACAGGTTTTCAGACGATTCGACTTCGCCGACTGGGGTAAAAGGCCCCACCCCTGGAGGTGCACCTGCTGCGTCGAATACACCGGTAAATTTACGCTTTGGGCTAAATAGGGACACGGCGACATTTAGTTCTGTGCCATTTCCAACCATACTGGCAGGGTTTACAATCATTGCCGTCGCATCACGCCCATCCGCAACGCCAGCCCCGGCCATTGCTTTATTGCGTGCGCCTGCGCCGTGTGAGAAATAGCCTTCAGTCGCGAATGCGTCCATAGCCGTTACAGAAACTGCACTTGTTAGCAGCAGTCCCATAGTAATATTCTTTAAGTGTCTGTTCATTGCAATGTCTCCCCTTCGTTGTGACATAATGTTGATTATTATAGCTTGCTTAATGCAAAGGCGACCTTGCAAGCAAGGCCGCCTTTGCGGATTTAGATATTTGGTTTTTTATTGTTGCAAAAATGCATTGAA